>JBDUBN010000155.1:0-6324 GCA_040004085.1 Novosphingobium sp. | reverse complement strand
ATTCAACCGTCCAGCTTATCCAGCGCCTCATATGCCAGCACCGCCGCCGCGACTGCTGCGTTCAGGCTATCGGCGCGGCCCTTCATTGGCATGGTTACGCGCAAGTCGCAGGCCAGTTCGTATTCTTCGGGCAATCCGCGCGATTCGTTGCCGACCATCAGGAAGCACGGCGCAGTATAAGGTGCGCCGCGATGGGGCTGGGCGTCACGCAAGGATGCCGCCACCAGTTGCCCGCCGGAGCCGTCCCGCAGCCAGGTGATAAATTCGTCCCAGCGGGCGATGGCAAGTTTCTGGGTGAAAATCGCCCCCATGCTTGCGCGCACCGCCTCGACCGAGAACGGATCGGCGCAGTCGTCGATCAGGATCAGACCGCCAGCGCCGACCGCGTCGCCGGTCCGCAGCATAGTGCCAAGGTTACCCGGATCACGTAGCGCCTGTGCCACCAGCCATATTTTCGCGCTGCCCCGATCAAGCGACGACAGGCGGGTATCCAGTTCCGCGAATACCCCGGCGACTGCTTGCGGATTATCCTTGCCGGTCACTTTTGACAGGATGGCCTCGTCCATTTCGACCACTTCGCCACCCGCCGCCAGAACATCGGCCTCCAGCGCGTCAAGCAGCGGATGCCCTTCGCGGCCGCTGGCCATGACCAGCATTTCGGGCAAGGTGCCGCATTCGCGCGCATCGGTGAGCAGGCGCAGGCCCTCGGCAAGGAACTTGCCCTCAAGCTTGCGGTGCTTTTTCTCGCGCAAGGAACGCAGGAACTTTACGGTGGGATTGGAAAATCCGGTTATGGTACGGCGCATTGGCTCTAGTCTTCGCCGAAGCCGTCCATGACCAGTCCGACCAGCTTCATCAGCACCTGATCGGCGCCATGTCCTTTGGCGGTGATTTCGATCGAATCGCCCTTCGCCGCGCCCAGCATCATCAGGCCAAGAATCGACCCGCCATTGGCCTCGGCCCCGTCCTTGCTGACCACGACCTCGATACCGTCGGGGAGCTTGGCCACCGCATTGACGAACTTGGCACTGGCGCGGGCGTGCAATCCGCGCTGGTTGACGATTTCAACGGTTTCCTGAAACATCCCGGGCTCCCCAGTCAGGCGTCTTGTCCGAGATATTCGGAGGCGATGGTGATATAGCTGCGCCCGGCATCGCGCGCGGCAACTGCAGCCTGCGTCACGCCCATGGTCTTGCGGGCGCCGGCAAGACGAATCAACATCGGCAGGTTAATCCCGGCAATAACCTCGATTTTCCCGGCCTGCATCAATGAAATGGCCAGGTTGGACGGGGTGCCTCCGAACAGGTCGGTCAGCACGATCGCGCCTTCGCCGCCATCCACAGCTTTGATTGCGTCGGCAATCTCACGGCGGCGGCGCTCCATGTCGTCATTGGGGCCAATGCACACCGTCGCCACGGCTTCCTGCCGCCCGACGACATGCTGCATCGCATGGACAAATTCCTCGGCCAGTTTGCCGTGGGTAACCAGAATTATGCCGATCATCGGGAAAATTCGCTCCGAAAAACCCCGGACTGAGGCGCAGGTGTTGTAATCATCGCGCTCGCCGCCCTTCAACGAGATCGGCGGCGCGCGAACTCAGGTTGCGGTGCAGCATAGTGGGCGAAAATCCTGCCTCGCGCAAGGCTCGCGCCATTTCTTCGGCCATGAACACTGATCGGTGTCGCCCGCCGGTACAACCGAAGGCGACATGGACATAGGCCTTGCCCTGCTTTTCATAGCGCGGGAGCACAGTCAGCAAGAGGTCGCGGATCTGCGCGAACACCGTCTCAAACGCCTGATCGCGGCGGATATATTCGCCAACCGCCGGATCGAGTCCGGTCTGCGGACGCAGCGTATCATCCCAATGCGGGTTGTCGAGAAACCGCATGTCGAACACCAGATCGGCAACTGGTGGCATGCCGCGGGCAAAGCCGAAACTGGACAAAGTCAGCGTCAGATGCGCGTCGGAAACCGGGGCGAACCGTTCGCGGATCATCTGCTGCAGGTCATTGCTCGACAATTCGGTGGTTGAAATCACCATGTCGGCCCAGCGCCGCAGCGGCTCCATCTGCTCGCGCTCGGCAGCGATGCCTGATGACGCGGGCATATCGGCGGCGAGGGGATGGCGGCGGCGCGTTTCGTTGTAGCGGCGTTCCAGTTCCACACCCGCGCAATCGAGGAACAGGGTGCTAATCGACAGGTCATCGCGCTCAGTCAGGCGCTTGACGCGCTCGGTAATCTCGTGCGCATTGAACCCGCGCGTACGGGAATCGAAACCGATGGCCAGCGGCGGCGGACTGCGGGTTTCATCCCCCGGTTCAGTTGGTTTGATCTCTACCGGTTTGCCGATCAGCTGTCCCAACATGCGTACCGGGAAGTTGTCGATAGCTTCCCAACCGAGGTCTTCCAACACCTTGAGCGCGGTCGATTTGCCCGCACCCAGCAGGCCCGTGACCAGCAATACGCGCTGGCGATTATCGGATGACTCGTTCGGCATGAGCAATTGTTTTGCTCCCGCCTCGCGAGCTTGTCCACTGGCGGTTTTGAGCGGATTATCCAAGGCCGTGCCGTTCCAGTGCCAGTTCGGCACGCAAATGCAGCACTGGGCTGTTGGGCCATAGGCGGATGAGCGGCAGACCGATGCCCTCAATCTGTGTCTGTTCGGCCGCATCGACAAAGCGCGGCGCCTTGGCATCGAGGTGCAGCACCAGCGCCACGGTTACGCGGCTGAGGGTGGGGCGGGTGACGATGCCGACATTGCGCACTTCCAGCAGTCCGGCGGTGTGCGGCGCGGGGCTGGCCAGCAAGTGGTCGCCCGCAACCTCCAGCAGCACGCCGTCGTCGCCGATGAGCCTGGCTCCCCGGTCGATCAGCGCGAGGGCGAGGCTGGACTTACCGCTGCCCGCCGCGCCGGTTATCAGCACCGCCCGGCCACCAATCGCCACGCCCGTGGCCTGATAAAGCACGCTCATTTGGCCATCACCGGCAGCTCGACAACCATGCAGCACCCTGGCTGGCCGTCCGCCCGGTCCTGCGCTGTTAGGGCGCCACCGTGCGCCTCGACAATGGTGCGGGCGATGGCGAGGCCAAGGCCGCTGTGGCTGCCGAAATCCTCATCAGCCGGGCGCAAGGAGTGAAACCGTTCGAAGACTTTTTCGCGCTCCTCAGGCGGAATTCCGGGGCCGGAATCGCACACGGCAATGGTCAACAGCCCGTCCGCAACCGCGGCATTGACCTTTATCACCCCGCCGGGGGGAGAGAACGACACGGCGTTGTCCAACAGGTTTACCAGCACGCGCTCAAGCCGCGCGGCGTCACCCGCCACCTTGATGCGCTTGGCCGGGGCATGCAGTTCGATAGCGCATGTGGCATCGATTCCGCTCTGCGCCCGCGCCCCGATCAGCGCGCGCAGCAGGGCCAACATATCGACAGGCTCAAACGCAGTCCGGCTGAGCTGCGCGTCGATCCGGCTGGCGTCGGCGATCTCGGTTACCAGTCGGTCGATCCGGCGCACGTCATGCGCGGCGATCTCGGTGAGTTGGCGGCGCAGCGCCGGGTCATCGACCTTGCCCAGCGTTTCGATAGCGCTGCGCAGGCTGGCGAGCGGGTTCTTCAATTCGTGCGCGACATCAGCGGCGAAAGTCTCGACCGCATCGATACGGTGGCGCAGCGCGCTGGCCATGTCCGAGACGGCGCGGGCGAGCAGGCCGATCTCGTCACCCCGTTCTGGTAGGCGCGGGACGATCACTTCGCGATCACGCCCCAGTCGGACTCGCACTGTTGCATTGACCAGCGTCCGCAGCGGTTGCACGATGGTTCGGGCAAGGAACAGCGACAACTGGATCGACAGCAGCAGCGCCACGCCGATAATGATCGCCAGCGTCTGGCGGGCATAGCGCACGCGCTGGGTGATGTCGGTGGCGTTGCGGGTGGTCAGCAAGGTTTCACCGCGCTCACCCACGGGAGCGGCAGCGGTGAACACTGGGGTGTGATCGGGGGCAAGCCGTTCCCGCACGACGGTATCGCCCTGCTTCTGCGCCGCCGCCACTTCGGGCCAGGCATCGGAGGTGGGGATCGCAGCTTCTACGTAAGCGGGTACTTCAGGCGCACCGAACAGGAAATCCATCGCACCGTCGAGCGCCTGCGCCCAATTCTGCAGCCAGGTGTTCTTGCCCGGATCGGCGAAGGTGAACGACGGATCGGCCAGCAGGAAGCTATCGGTAATCTGGTGCCCGCGCGCATCATAGAGCCGGAGCCGCAATTGCTG
Organism: Novosphingobium sp.; assembly: GCA_040004085.1. Classification (GTDB taxonomy): domain Bacteria; phylum Pseudomonadota; class Alphaproteobacteria; order Sphingomonadales; family Sphingomonadaceae; genus Novosphingobium. Next base: position 2,057 of record JBDUBN010000155.1, on the reverse strand, counting down.
GGCACTGCCGATTCGCGCCAGCAGTGGCGGGCGTTCGCTGCGCGGCGTTTCCGCCAGCGCGTCGGCGATGATCTGCGCTTCGGCGACGGCGTATTTGGATCGCTCGGCGAGCAGCTGCTTGCGATAGCTATCCAGATACAACAGGCTGGCCGCGAGCAGCATCAGCGCGATCACATTGACCGCCAGAATCCGGGACGTCAGCGAGACGCGGCGGGTCCAGAACAGCCGGGCACGGTCTGGCGCCCCGCCTGATTCTGGGCCTGATTCTGGGCCTGATACCGGTTCGACATCGCCGTGTTCTTCAGGTTTCGGCAAAGCTGTAGCCTGCGCCGTAAAGCGTTTCTATCGCGGAAAATGTGTTGTCGACTGCGCGGAATTTGCGGCGGATGCGTTTGACGTGGCTGTCGATGGTGCGGTCGTCGACGAAGATGTCCTCACTATAGGCCGCGTCCATCAACTGGTTGCGGCTTTTCACCACGCCGGGGCGGGTGGCAAGCGCTTCGAGGATCAGGAATTCGGTCACCGTCAGCGAAACCGCCTTGCCGTTCCACGTGACCCGGTGGCGTGAAGGATCAAGTTCGAGCGAGCCGCGCCGTACCGGGCTGGGCAGTTCCTCCTCACCGGAATCGCCATCCGATGTCTGGCGAACCAGATCGGCGCGGCGCAGGATCGCGCGGATGCGGGCGGTCAGCAGCCGCTGACTGAACGGCTTGGTGATATAATCGTCCGCGCCCAGTGCCAAGCCCAGCGCCTCGTCCGGCTCATCGTCTTTTGATGTGAGGAAAATCACCGGCAGACCGGATTTTTCGCGCAAGCGCTGCAACAATTCCAGCCCATCCATGCGCGGCATCTTGATGTCGAAGATCGCCAGATCGGGCGGGTTCTCCAGCAATGCCTTTAGTGCCGTCGCCCCATCCGCATAAACCCGCGTCGCGAACCCCTCAGCCTGCAGCGCAATTGAAACAGTCGTCAGGATGTTGCGATCATCGTCGACAAGCGCGATCACCTTTGGCCCAGACGGAGCAGACGGCCCAGCCTCCGGCGCGGCTTCAGCGGGCGGCGCCAGCGGCAGATGATCGGTCGGTTCGTCCATGGTCTTGTGCGGTACTCGGCTGATCCAACGGCCCACCGGGTTAGCTGCTTCGGCGACGAGTGACAATAAATCGCTCACGGTATCGCGGGCCCCGTGTTTTGCCATCCCACTATCACCGCGCATGTGTTAGGGAAAAGTCAGAATGAGCGGCGTTTCGACCGCCAAAATTGACGCGGAACCGCTCGTCGAGTATGCGCCGCGCGACTATCGCATACCTATGCATTCTCAACGTTGCGGCCAGCGGGCCCCGACGTAGGCACTTACAGGAGATGATCTTGACTGCGTCCACACTGTTTTTCCCGCTTGAACGCCAGGGTATTACCACCGGCGCCACAATCTTCGCCAACCTCGGCACTGCGCCACTGGTTGAACATGCGGTACGAAATGGTGAGGGCCAGTTGGCCAAGGATGGCCCGTTGGTTGTTGCCACCGGCAAGCATACGGGCCGCTCTGCCAAGGACAAGTTCATCGTTCGTGACGCCGAGACCGAGAATTCCGTCTGGTGGGGTGACACCAATCGCGGCATGACCCCAGAACATTTTGCGGCGCTGAAGGCTGATTTCTTCGCCGCCCTGGCCGAAAAGGACGCACTCTACGTTGCCGACCTGTTCGGCGGATCGCAGGCTGAAAACCGGGTCAAGGTGCGCGTCATCACTCAGTTTGCGTGGCACAGCCTGTTCGTCCGCACCCTGCTGGTGCGCCCGACGGATGCCGAGTTGGCCGATTTCGCGCCGGAATACACCATCATTGATCTACCCGGCTTTCGCGCCGACCCGGCACGTCATGGCTGCCGCAGTGAGACGGTGGTTGCCGTCAATTTTACCGAAAAGCTGATCCTCATCGGCGGCACGGCTTATGCCGGCGAAATGAAGAAAAGCGTGTTCGGCATCCTCAACTATCTGCTGCCAGTGAAGGGCATCATGCCGATGCACTGTTCGGCAAATGTCGGCGCCGATGGCAAGAC
>JBDUBN010000555.1:0-1912 GCA_040004085.1 Novosphingobium sp. | reverse complement strand
TATGGCGGCGAGCCGGAAGTAACCGAATGCCAAGTAAAAGTCCCAGTTCGCGATCACATCAATATTGCGCTTGCGGCAATAGGCCACGACATAGCTCGCTTCGTTAGGCAAACCCAATGCCGCCGGAATCTGCCCGCCAAGCCCCGCCACGATATCAGGAGGGCCGACGGCACGCTAATCGCTGGCGATTTCGTTGGCGCGAATGAACGCTCCCAACCAGCGCATGCAATGTGAAAGGCGTGCAGGCGAAAGGCGTATCTGCGCGTACTTGAAGCCGTCACCGATCCCTCCAAGCATCTGGCTTTGATGTACTCGCAGGTTGTCGAGAACCACCGTGGCGTGCCCCCCGGGCATGGAGTTGGGAGGTCCAAAAGCGCCAGCACATCAAGCACTCCTTGCACCTCTCCGCGCCCGGGAGCCGTCGCTTGGCCAATGACCATGCGGGTGTCCGCTGTCCAGACATTGACGAGATGTAAGAACCCCTGCAGACTGAGCCTTTACGCCCATCTCATAGACCAATTCGTCCAACGGAACGTGGTGGTGATCCTGCCTGGGATCCTGTTCGTAGGGGATGACGATATCGCGGACAAAGGTTTCCGCCCGTGCAGCCATTTCGAATGCGTATTGGGAAATGGTCATAGAGCCTGTCCGTCGTCTATTGTGAAGATGCCGCCGGACGTGTGTCTCGAAGCGTCAGAGCAAAGGTAAAGCAATGGCTCGTCCAGCGAATTGATCGGTTGCAACCGACGACGGTTGAAGCCCGCGATCTGTTTTTGTCCATCGGCGCTGCCAAACCAGTCGCCGGCAAGTTCAGTCTGGATATAGCCCGGTTGCACAACGTTGACGTTGACCCCAACCCTGATCCACTCCCTAGCCAGATTTCGGCCCAGATGCGCCACTGCGGCCTTGCTCGCGCCGTAGATCGACTCGCCCTGACCTGTCATCTCGGCGGTGATTGAGCCGATGAGGACAATCCGCCCCGATCCGCTTTCGCCACTGCCGGCTGCAATCATGCGCCGCGCGCCTTCGCGCGCGGTCAGCATGGTCCCCAGCACGTTGGTTTCAAGAACTTGTCGCATTGCAGCGACAGAGACCTCGGTCGAGCGGCCCGGTGCCGATACGCCGGCATTGGCAATGACGGTATTTACCGTACCGAACGCTTTCTCGGCGCAGCCGAAGGCGGCTTGCACCGATCGCTCGTCACAGACATCCATCGCCACCGGCAGCGCAATACCTCCCTCAGCCTCGATACGCTCTGCCAAAATCTGCGCGCGATCCAGGCGCCGGGCAGCCAGCACGACCCGCGCACCTTCGCTGGCCAATAGTTGGGCGAAATGTGCGCCAAGCCCCGATGAGGCGCCGCTGATCAAGCATGTTCTACCGTCAAGCCTCAAGAACGTTTCTCCATTCGATGCGATCCCACACGATCATTGTGTTCCGGATGGATGCAATCAGTGAAGCACTTGCAGTGCATCGTGATCCATTATGGTCGCGCAGCATTTTGCCAGCTTCTGACGGAACATTTTCAACCCGCGCTCGGTCGATTGTACGGCATTCATCCCGATGACGACGTTCTGCAAACCGATGAAAACGCCCCACCTGAAATCATCGAAACACTCTTCGAACGAATAGTTAGTGACGCCCAGTGCGGTCATACGCTGGTGATAAGCTGCAAGGATCGCTTTTTCTGACTGGCGACGAATCTCGGTTGCAAGGCTACACCCGATGAACAAGCCGGTATCTCGCCCGGGGTGACCACTGGAAAATGTCTGCCAATCGAGCGTCACTCCTGTGCCGTCACGGTCGAAGAGCATATTGTCCAACCGAAAATCACTATGGACCAGCGTAAGATTTTTGCCCGAACCGCAACACCATCGACCGTAGTGTGGAGTAAATTCTTCGATGATGCTGA
>JBDUBN010000554.1:0-1919 GCA_040004085.1 Novosphingobium sp. | reverse complement strand
CGGTGCTCGTCCTGCATCGCTCGCGCGAACTGCTGGTGCGCCAGCGCACTATGCTGATTAACGCGATCCGCGGCCATTGTGCGGAGTTTGGACTGGTCGCGGCCCAAGGTGTGAGCGGCAGTCGCGATCTCGTAGAGCGGATCCAGCAGGCAGACAGTGCAGTGCTGCCGGACATGGCGAAGGATGCGATGGTGCTCTTGGTCGAGCAACTTCATGCGCTCGTCCGGCAGATCCAGGCGCTCAATCGGCGCCTCCTGGCCTGGCATCGCAAGGACCAGGCCAGTCAGAGATTGGCCACCATTCCGGGCGTGGGTATCATCAGCGCCACCGCCTTGGCCGCTTCGGTGACCGATCCGAGGGCATTCCGCTCGGGGCGGGAGTTTTCTGCTTCGCTGGGTTTGGTCCCGCGTCAGAACTCGTCAGGCGGCAAGGACCGGCTGGGACGCATCTCGAAGATGGGAGATCGCTACCTCAGGAAGCTGCTGGTGGTCGGCGCGACGTCGGTGGTGCGTCGGGCACGAACTGCCGATAGCGCCGCGGCCAACTGGGTCCGCAGCCTGCTGGAGCGTAAGCCAGCCAGGCTCGTCACCGTCGCCATGGCCAACAAAACCGCCCGGATCGTCTGGGCTGTGCTGGCGCGCGGCGAGACCTATCGCCCGGTCCCCGCCATCTGAAAGCAATCGCGGCGCCCATACGCGGCCGCGGCGAACTGTAAGGGTGCTCCATTGAATTGATGATGACGATCTGAACGCGGCCGCACAGGCCGGGACACCCCGTGGAGCTGTCGGAGCTTCGAGCTCGATAGACTGAATGGGACCCGACAAGCGGACACCATCAGGGCCAGCGGTCAATGTGTACCGCACCAACAGGCCGGACAGATGACCGCACCCCGACAGATCAGACCATCAACGCAATTTACCTCTTGCAGCGCAGGGGCCATCCACAGATGACAACTCCCTCCCGATCACATTCACGGCAGGACAGACCTCGAAAACGATTTCGGTAGCCACGCTCACCGACAGTTTGGCCGAGGCCACCGAAATGATGCAGGTGAATCCGCTTGAGAACCTGCGAGTTTGTCATAGCCTCGGAGGTGATGCATGATGTTGGCAATGCTGGCAGCAGAACTGACCATTAGCTTACTAAAAATTCGGTGACGGTGGATCTTGACCGTGTTCTCGCTGCGGTTCATTTCAGCAGCGACAAGTTGCGTCGAGTACCCTCTCGCAATCATCCGCGCTACGGTTAATTCGGTTGGTGTAAGTTCGGCAATAATATTTTCAACAAACGTGTGGCTTTCGCTAGCGCAATTGCGGCGTTGTGATTCATCGATCGCGCATATTACCGCTCTTTTGAGGTATATCTCACTTACTGGTTTGATAATGAAATTAAACGCGCCATTCTTCATAAATTGAACGACAGTATTTACATCACCAGTATCCGACATAAATATTGCTGGCAGGCTAGTTCCTGTTCGATTCAACTTTTCCTGAAGGACCAATCCGTCGACACCCCGCAGCATAAGGTCGGCCAAAATACATCCAGTCTTGTATTCTGACACCTTTTCATAGAGTTCGGCGGCGTTTGACACGCCGATGGCGGTATAGCCGAGATTTTGAATGATCTCTATCAAGCGCTCCCGCGATAAGTCATTGCTATCGGCGACAATTACAGCTTCCTTTTCCGCCTTGCACAGCGTCTGCTGAGGGTAAGTCGCGCCAGGCTGGGCGGCAAAGTCGCTGTGCTGGCAGGGCCGCCTGTAGAGTTCGAGGCCGCATTTCGTGGTGCAATCGAGTGACCATCGGATGCTATCAGGACGACTATGAGGCATTTCTGGGGCGATACAATCCTTGCTGCCCAGATAGCAAATCATAAATCGTCAATAAACGAATAACCTAGCCTAATAGTTCGATAGCGCT
>JBDUBN010000154.1:0-6363 GCA_040004085.1 Novosphingobium sp. | reverse complement strand
CGTTGACAGACTCCTTGGCGTTGACAGCGATAAAGGCGTCGAGCCTAGCAATCGACCCTTTGGTGATTGCCAATGAGGCGACGGACAGTGCTGATCAGCCCGTCGGATGTCAGCGGCTTTTCCACTAGCGGGCAGTGGCGATATGCCGATGGCAGGTCGGCAGAGCCGTAACCGCTGACAAGCACATATCCGACGCCTCTGGCGGTCAGAAGATCAACGATCGCGAAGCTTTGCTCGGCGCCAAGGTTGATGTCCAAAACCACAAAGGCCGGACTGAATTCATCAATCAGCGATCTGGCATCTGCGACAGAAGCAGACGGTCCGATGGTGTCATACCCTGCCTCCTGCAGCATCGTCTGGACCATATCGCCGATGAGCCATTCATCTTCGACGATCAGTATCGGGCCATTCAGTGTGCTGTCAGTCACAAGGTGTCACCAATCAGACAATCAAAAGTTAGCCGGACGACCAGCCCGTCTGGCCTGAATTCAATTTTGGATTCGCCGCGCATATTGCGATCGGCTTCTAGATGAATGAGTTTCATGCCGAATCCCTCAGTGGCCGGGATTTCGATTTGCGGTCCACCAATTTCACGCCATTCGAAGCTAACCCTTTCATGGACATTCGTCCAACGTAAAGCGAGCCGACCATGTTCGTTGGACAATGCGCCAAATTTAGCAGCGTTCGTTGTGAGTTCATGTACGATCATGCCCATCGACAAGGCTGCGCGGGGGCACAGTGCAACATCGTCGCCGTCCATAGCGACTCGTTCAAGACCGAACGGCACCAATTCGCGCTTCACGATTTCCGACAGTAATACCTTTTTCCAATGCTGGACCGACAGCAGTTCGTATGAACGGGTTAACGCCGCCATTCGGCCTTCGAACACGGGATAAAACTCGTCGAGCGTTAGCGCGGCCCGCCGGGTGTGAAATGCGATGGCCAGAACAACCGCCAGCATATTTTTGACCCGATGGTTGAGCTCGGCGATCAGGGTGCGCTGGTGCGCTTCGGATGCGGCAAGCACCGACACATCGACGATACTGACCACCACCCCTGTGTTCGATCCGCGCCGGTCACGGTAAGGGACGGTCCTTACAAGATAATGGCTGTCGGGCTTCACACCGACGATCTGCCGCTCAGTGGACTCGCCGCTTGTCAAAACCTGCCGCAGATCATCGAACAGTTCAGGATACATGAGGTCGCTTGCCAGATCGGTAAGCGGCCGCCCACAGTCGCTTGGCAGGACCTTGAACAGCCGCGTGGCCGCTGGCGTAAATCGGCGGATTATCAGCGAGGAATCGAGGAAAATTGTCGCCATATCGGTCACGTCGAACAGGTTCTTAAGATCGGCGTTTGCGGAATCCAGCGCCTCAAGCTTGAGGTTGAGTTCCGTATTCACCGTATGCAGTTCGTCGTTCAGCGCCTGCATTTCCTCCTTGGAAGCTTCCATCTCCTCGTTGGTTGACTGCATTTCTTCGTTAACCGAAATCAGCTCTTCATTCGTGGATTTCAGCTCTTCCAGCGCGGTTTCATACTCCTCGATAGTCGACTGCAGCCGCTCGCGGGTGTCGCGCAACTCGCGCTCGACTTCGCCGCTCGTTTCACGCCGACGCGGACGCGTCTGTGCCTCTTCGGCGCTGAGTGTCGCACCGTGATCTTCGAAAGTGATCAAAAACAGTCGTTCGTCACCGCTGCCCAACAGCGTCTCGAACTTCAGCGTGAGCAACTGGACCCGGTCTTCTTCATCTTCGAACTCGACACCATCACAGGTGACCGACCGCCCGGTCTGCATCGATTCGCGAAAAGCACTCCGCAAATCGAGCCGCAGCCCTTTTCGTTCCATCGCCAGAAGCTGACGATTGGGTACGCCCGCAGGTGCCTCAAAATATTTTCCGGTGCGGGCCGAGAAATAGACGATATCGCCCTCCGCAGTCGCCACAACATGCGGCGGCGCATGTCGATCCAGTACCTGGGTCTCAACGGCAAGGCGAAGCGGGGTAATGGGCAGGGGCCGACGGCGGCTTTCCGCCTGCGGAAAATGTGACTGATGGCCGGGAAGCGCGATTGGCAAGATCGGAGTGGCGCCACCTTCGCGCGTGCGAAAAATCCGGTTCCGCTTGTCCAGCGGCACGAACATGTCATCGAATTGGCTGAGACTCTCTGATGTACCAAGAAACAGGAACCCTCCCGGTCGCAGCGCATAGCGAAAGGTCGGGATCACCTGTTTCTGGGCTTCAATGCCAAAGTAAATGAGAAGGTTGCGGCAGGACACCAGATCGATTCGCGAAAAAGGCGGGTCGCGCAGGACGCTGTGCGGCGAAAATATGCACATTTCGCGCACATTCTTGGTGATCACGTAACTGCCGCCATCCTCGACAAAAAACCGTTTGCGGCGCTCTTCCGAGACGCTGTCGAGCAAGGCTAGTGGATAGCGGGCAGCGCGCGCGACATTGAGGGCACTATCGTCGATATCTGTCGCGAAAAGCTGAACTCCCGGCACATTGCGCAAGGTATCCATATGTTCGCGCAGAAGTATGGCAATCGAATAGACTTCCTCCCCAGTCGCACAGCCGGGCACCCAAACCCTGACGATATCATCGGCCCCGCGACCTTCGAACAGCTTGGGCACGGCGTTCACGGCCAACGACTCCTCGGTATCGCGGAAGAAGTTTGTGACGTTGATCAACATATCCCGGAAAAGGGCCGCAACTTCCTTCGGGTCCTGCCGCAGCAGCGCGACGTAGTCTTCCCGGTTCTCAATCTGGTTGACCTGCTTGCGCCGTTGCACGCGCCGCAGGAACGTCTTTGTTTTATAGCCGCTGAAGTCGTGCCCCATCTGCGCGCGCAACAATTCGTAGATCTCTTTCACCGTATCGGTTTTGGTCGCTGCGGAAACGGCAGCAGCATCCTCCTCGATCTCGGTCTCGAACGTTGCCAGGCCGCGTACAAATCGGCCACGCGCGTGCCCATATCTTCCAGCGACACCGCGAAATCCACCATGCCGCTGCGAATCGCACTGTCAGGCATGTCGGGATATTGAGGAGCCGTACCGTTGGCGATCTGCGCCATGGTCACCCCTCCCCGTTCCTTGATCGCCTTGATCCCGAGCGTGCCGTCCGAGTCTCCCCCCGAAAGAATAATCCCGCCAGCCAGATGGCCGCGATCGATCGCCAGTTCGCTGAGGAAAATGTCGATTGGCTTGCGCTCACGCCGACCGTGCGACGGGCGGTGGATGTGCAGGCAGCCATCGGCAAGGCCCAGAACAGTGCCGGCGGGCAGCACATAAACATGGTCCGGCTGAACCGCCATGCCCTCTTCCGCGACGTGCACCGGCATGCCGGTATATCGACCGACAATTTCGTTAAGCACACTTTCGCGATCGGGACTGAGATGCGTGACAACCACATAGCCGACACCAAGATCGGTTGGCAGCCCATCAAACAGTCCCTGCAGCGCCTCAATCCCTCCAGCCGAGGCACCTATGCCGATGATCGGAAAGCATTTATCGTCTGACAGCAGGCTTCTCCACGCTGCTATTCTCTCGGGCGATCGGCATGATAAAACCAATCGGACACGAAAGATAGCCGCACGGGACATGCTGTTGCGGTTGCTTTTTGAATCGTCATCGTCAGGAGCACGATGTTAATCAGGCTTGGTCTGGTAGCAGGCTTGGTCTGGTAGCAGGGGCGCCCCTTTCCTTGTGCAGAGTGATGCACAATCCTTTCATCGGACTGTGAAAGTGGTACACGATGGTCTACCGCAAACGCGATCTTGGTATCACAAGCATCAGGAACCACAGTGAACATTACGGCCATGTCTGATCAATGCGTAAATCGTTCATGAGACGGCCATGACCGAAGTGCCGACCATGCGGACAATCGAGGATCTGGGTCTTGTCAGCCATCCGCAGAGAGCCGCGTTGTCGAACGAAATGCATGTTCGAAAACTGCCTGCGATCTTCGCGCCAGCACGCTTGATGCAAATTCTTGTTCTCCATGGCTCAAGCAGCGTCGAGCGCGACCATGAATTGATAGCTGCTTTTTGCGGAAAGTCGGCGTCTGATCTGACAAATCTGAATTATCTGAGTTGTCAGGTGCAGGACGTCCATCTGATCTGGGAGCGACATTCCGAATTCTCGAGCTTCATGTTCATCAAACCCGGTCCGTTCGACCGCCCCTTCGATCTTGCGACTTTCGCAATGGTTCCATGGGGCTGGTTCAATGGGCTCGGCGGCGAGGTGGTTCGCGCCACGCAACTCGCGTTTACAGATAAAATGGAGAAAGGAAGAATAGCAGAATCCTTTTCCGAGGAAGACCTTGTGCTGTGTGACGTCGCAGACGGAGCCGGCCGTCTCTGGTCAGACTTTCGGTTGCACAATGATGGCTTTGGCCGCCTCCTGCTAGTTGATAATGGGCTGACGGGCCAAGAAGCGGCACTGGTCATTCAACGCCTGCAGGAACTTGGCAACTACCGGAAAATGGCTCTTTTCGGGCTGCCCGTTGCCCAGCGCCTAACGCCGAAAGTCACCGACTTTGAACAGCAACTTTCAGAACTTACCGCAGCGATTGCGTGTGATGACTCCGATGCCAACAGCCTGCTTCACGATCTGTCGGCGCTGAGCGCTGCCATGGCCGCCGTGATTGCCGAAACGCAATATCGCATGAGTGCGTCCCGCGCCTATGCGAAGATTAGCAGTGATCGCCTGACCAGCCTGCGCGTTGATCGCGTTCCGGGCTTCCAGACGCTCGGAGATTTCACTGATCGGCGCCTTTTGCCGGCCGTTCGCACATGCATTTCCTTTTCCGACCGGCTGGAAGATCTTTCCCGGCGTGTCGCCTGGACGAGCGCCTTGTTACGCACACGGGTTGATACGGCCTTGTCGCGCCAGAATCGCGACCTTCTGAGATCGATGAATCAGCGGACCCAGTTGCAGCTTCGGCTTCAAGAGGCCGTCGAAGGGCTGTCCGTTGTCGCAATCAGCTATTACCTGCTTAGCCTGTCGGCCTATATCCTGCGGGGCATCGAGCACGTCTTGCCAGTGTCGCACGATGTCGTATTGGCAGCGCTGGCGCCGATCATTCTGATCTCCGTCAGCTATGCCCTCCATCGATTTCGACGGCGTGTGCGGTCGAACGAGGCTCAATGAGGCAGCCACGCGACCCTTAGACCCGCATTTTTTCCGTTAGTTTCGGGGGAGAGGCGTTTTTCGTAATCGGACTTCCCAGTAACGCCGCGAAGCGGCCCTGATGACAGCTGAGCGTCTGAGGGGTTATTTCCTTGTCCGAGACTTTTGAACGCGGGTTCGCCGCTCGTTCAAGCTGCCGGAGTTGCTGGCGTCTTCCGCGGTCAGCCTTCGCCATCGATTGAGGCGAGCAATCTCAAGCGTTCCCTCGGCAAGCGCTGATTTGATTGCGCATCCGGGCTCGGTTTCATGGCTGCAGTTCGTGAACCGGCATTCGAGCGTCAGCAACACAATGTCGTCGAACACCTCGGCAAGCCCTGAAGCAGCATCCGATACCTGAAATTCCCGCATGCCGGGGGTGTCCAGCAGCCATCCTCCGTGATCGAGCCGATGCATTTCGCGCACTGTCGTGGTGTGACGCCCCTTGCCGTCCTGTTCACGAACCGCTTGGGTGGCGATGCTGTTCGATCCCCGCAAGGTGTTGACCAAGGTTGATTTGCCTACCCCCGATGAGCCCAGCAACGCGACGGTCTCGCCCCTGCCGCATCGAGCCGCCAGCCGTGCCACACTCTCTGGATCACGCGCGTTAACCGATTCGACACGGAGGCCCGCTTGTAATCCGCGCGCCGCTGCGAGAAACCGTGTAAGCGTGTCGGTCAGATCGATCTTGGTAAGAACGACGATAGGCTTCACATTCACCTCGCGCGCCAGCACGAGATAACGCTCAAGGCGTGGAACGCTGAAATCCTGATTGCAGGAAGTAACAATGAATACCGTGTCGACGTTCGCTGCAATGAGCTGGGTTCTGCGATCGTCGCCAGGTGCGGGGCGCTTGAACAAGCTGGTTCGATTCAGGACGCGCTTCGGTTCAAGATTCTCGCGGTCGATTAGCAGCCAATCGCCGACGGTCGGGCGATCTTCCTCGCCACGAGAATCGGCAAGATGGGACGAAATCTGACATTCCAAATTCGCACCTGCGACCGCGATCTTACCGCGATGGACCGCCATCACGCGGACCGGCCAACATTTTTGCACTTCGTCGGCAGACACCTGTGCGCTGAAAAACGATTTCCAGCCGAGGTCAGCAAGAGTTGGACTATGTTCTGCCATAGGACTCAAGAAGCGGCTTTCACGGCTCAGCCCCGCGCTACCGGGAATGGAGAGCCTCAAGGGTACGG
>JBDUBN010000553.1:0-1925 GCA_040004085.1 Novosphingobium sp. | reverse complement strand
ACCGTGATGATGATGAGCGGACTGATGATCCTGAACGCCCATCCCCGGCTCTATTGGGGAAAATACGGCGCAAATCCCGATCATGCGTGGCTGGTTCTGGCGAAGGACGGTGGCACGCCGTTCCCCGGCTGGATTACCATTCCCTCGCACTACAGCCTCGCCGATGCGCGGATCTGGCATTTTGCTTTTGCCTGGGTGCTGGCGCTGGGGTTGGCCGTCTACCTGCTTCGTTCGCTGTTCAACGGCCATGTCCGGCGCGACCTGCATATAACAAAGCGCGAATGGTCGCCCGCCCATGTGTGGCATGACATCAAGGAACACGCGGCCTTGCGCTTCCCCACCGGAGAGGCGGCGCTGCGGTATAATGTCCTGCAAAAGCTGGCCTATTGCGGCGTGCTGTTCGGCCTTTTGCCGCTGATTATCTTTACCGGGCTGGCGATGTCGCCCGCGCTGAATGCCGCGATGCCCTTCCTGCCCGAACTGTTCGGCGGACGCCAGTCGGCGCGTTCGCTGCATTTTCTGGCGATGTGCGGGCTGATCGCGTTCTTTCTGGTCCACATCGTCATGGTGCTGCTCGCCGGGCCGATCAACGAGGTTCGCTCGATGATTACCGGCTGGTATCGGTTGCCGATGGACAAGGAGGCACACTCCGATGTCTGAACTGATCTCTCGCCGCCGCCTGCTCGGAGCCGGAGCGCTTGGCGCGGGCGGACTGCTGCTGGCGGGCTGTGACAAGCTCAACCAACCCGGCCCGTTCCGTTCGCTGCTGGAGGCTGCAGGCGAACCGCACTTCCGCGCCCAACGCCTGCTGGCGGGTGATGCCTTGGCGCAGGAGTTTTCCGCCGCCGAGATGTCGCCCAATTTCCGCACCAACGGCAGCCTGAATGCGAACGACAATGCCGATTGGGCAGGCCATGCCGCCAAGCAGTTTGCCGACTGGACGCTGCGCGTTGACGGACTGGTGCTGCGCCCGCTCGATCTGTCGCTCGATGCCCTCAAAGCCCTGCCCCAGCGCACCCAGATCACCCGCCATGATTGCGTCGAAGGCTGGAGCGCGATCGGCAAGTGGCAGGGACCTCAGCTTGGTAACCTGCTCAAAATGGCTGGGCTGCTGCCGTCGGCCCGATACCTCGTGTTCCACTGTGCTGATCGCTATGAGGGCAAACCCTATTACGAATCGCTCGACCTGATCGAGGCGCACCACCCGCAGACGATTCTGGCGTGGGCGATGAACGATCAGCCGCTGTCCATCGGCCACGGCGCGCCCATCCGTCTGCGCAGCGAACGACAACTGGGGTACAAACAGGCCAAATACGTCATGCGGATCGAGGCTAAATCCTCACTCGCCGGGCTATACGGCGGCAAGGGCGGGTACTGGGAAGATGCGCGCGGCTATCAATGGTGGGCGGGGATTTAGGTTTCGTGCATTAACCGCAAGATAAGCCCTGTGTTGCTATGCCGCGCCAGCCAATTATAGGGCGGCTTATTCGTCGTCAGGAAAGGCCTGTCTTGCCCGCAACTCGTGTTATCGTAATCGGCCTGGGCTATGTCGGCCTGCCGCTGGCCGTGGCGTTGGCCAAGCAGTTTGACGCAACCGGGCTGGACGTCGATCAGCGCCGCATCGCCGAGTTGCAATCCGGGCACGACCGCACGGGTGAGATTGCCGCCGACCGGCTGGGTGCCAGCACTCTGGCGCTAACCTGCGATCCGGCGGAATGTCCGGCGGCCGATTTCTACATCGTCACCGTGCCCACGCCAATTGACGCCGCCAACCGCCCCGACCTGTCCATCGTCGAAGCCGCCAGCCGCACCGTCGCCAAGCTGCTCCCCGCAGCCGTGGCGGAAGGCCGGGTGCCGGTGGTGGTCTATGAAAGCACCGTCTATCCCGGCGTCACCGAAGACATCTGCGCGCCCATCCTTGAGGC
>JBDUBN010000552.1:0-1929 GCA_040004085.1 Novosphingobium sp. | reverse complement strand
ATTCGCTGGTCGGCTTGGCCGCAATGAAGTTGATGGCACCACCAGTGGAGTTCTGGCCAAACAGCGTGCCTTGTGGCCCTTTCAGGACCTCGACACGCTCAAGATCAAGCGTTGTCCCGGTCGTCATGGTAGGAAACGGAACCGGCACTTCGTCAACATAGGTGGTAATTGCCGGCGCTGCGGCAAGCGAATTTTCGAAGAGGCCAACGCCACGAATTGTATAGACCGGAGTTGAGTACGGAGAAGGCTGCGCGGTCATGCCGGGAACAATCTTAACAAGGTCATCGACTGACTTGACGCCGCGCGCCTCGAGCTGCTCTGAGGTAGCCGCAGTGATTGTCATGCCAACCGAATTGATCGACTGCGTCCGCTTCTGCGCGGTAACCACGATCTCGCCAGCTGCCGGATCGTCATTCGCCTGCTCCGCCGCAGCATGCGCAGTGCCTCCAAGAACCGCGACAGACGCCACTCCACAAAGTAGTCGATTTAAAACCTTCATTTTCCACTCCTCATTTTATGTCGATTATTTCGACTTGAATATAATTAGGTAAAGCCTACTTACATAGGACTCAGGACGGCGATAAAATTACTTTATAAAACTAATCCAGATACAAATATTCACGCAGGTGCATTCGTATGGAGAGATGCATATTGAAAATCAAGCAGACTTCAAAATAATGCATCAAAAAATTCACAATTTTAAAAAATGAACGGCGCAATTCATATATAAAGTAAATGATATACATTATACTTATATATCTTAAGTGCACGCTCGACCATGATCGGCCTCATACATCTCTTTTGTCGCGCCAAAACATCGCAACAAGCGTGATTGCGGCCTTTAAAATTAAGACATGCGCGTGATCTATTGGAACGTACAGTCGGTCAAGCCGTTGCCGCGCCATCGATAGCAATCTCAGCGCCTGTAGTGTAACTACTTTCATCCGACGCCAAATAAAGGGCGAGCAGCGCTACTTCGTCTGCTGTCCCAAGCCGACCTAGCGGGGTGACTTTGCAAACGCCTTCGTGCCATTCCGCAGGCATGTTCGCGACCATCGGCGTCTCGATCACACCGGGGTGAATCGAATTCACGCGGATCCGGTCTGCCGCAAGTTCGTTGGCGGCAGCCTTCGTCATTCCGCGCACCGCCCATTTCGATGCGACGTATCCAAACAGCCCCGGGGTGCCGCGAAAACCAGCGGCAGAGGAAAGGTTGACAATTGAGCCTGCGCCGGATCGCCGCATTGGTGCAATCACGGCCCGCATTCCCAGATAAATGCCTGTCTGGTTCACAGCAAGATGTGCGTCCCAGTTCTCGCTCCCCGTTTCCTCGAGAGAACCGGGCAAGCATACACCGGCATTGTTGACAAGGATATCCACTCGACCGAACCGCTGTTCGGTGAACGCCGTGAGCGATTCCCACTGCTGCGCGTCAGTTACGTCGTGGTGTCGGAATGCGGCGGCGGAACCCAAGGAAGCTGCCAGAATTTCGCCGGCGGCGGTTATATCCGCCAGCACGACTTGAGCCCCTTCACCAACGAAACGGGCAGCTTGAGCTGCGCCCATTCCACTGGCTCCACCGGTTATGATTGCGACCTTGCCTTTGAGCCTTCCCAATTGCGCTTCCCTTTCGTGGTCGGGAGAATGTTATCCCACCATGTAGCATGCAATTCTGATATTGGTAGATAATTTTGATATGGTCAGTTCGGACCGTCACGATTGGTCGCGGACTGATGGTGATCTGAAATGCATCTGATAGCCCAATCCCACCTCTGCTCTCTATCTGCAGAGCAACCTCGCTGGTGTGCAGTTTAATTTTGCCAGCCGACCATTATGATATCAATCTGCGGACCCAAGAGGACCGTACGTTGATTGATCCATCCGCCCCGTTCGCCCACTTTGCACCCGCCGTTCGTCCGGCCAGTCCGC
>JBDUBN010000551.1:0-1929 GCA_040004085.1 Novosphingobium sp. | reverse complement strand
ACCAGCAGCGCATTGAGCACGATCGCGTGATAGGCAAAGTAATACAGCGCGCCGCCCCAGCCCGCTCCGCCCGCCAGCATCGAAATGCCCAGCACGATGGCGCGTGGATTGGGGCCGAGAATCTTGCACAGGCGCAGCAGCGGCGGCGCTTCGGCGCGCACGGCGGCGGCGATACGGTCAAGCCGCGCCGGATCGCCTTGTGCCGCGTCAACCGCGTGATCGATGTTCAGCGCGTAAGGCGTCATGCCGCTGGCGACTGCGAGATATGTGGAAACAAGCGCCGAAAATCCGCTTTTGCCGGTCGCCGATTCGGCGTCGTGGCTGTGGCGAATCCATGGGGTGCCATAGACCCACCATTGATACTGCCGCCGCTGGACCTCGACATGGTTGGCCTGCACCGCATGGCCGATCCCGGCCACCGCCATCCAGACGTAGGCCGCATTGCCGATGCTGAAGTGCAGCAGCCAGCCCAGCGTCAAATACAGCACGATATGGCTGAGGTAATCGCACAGCCCGTCGACCATCTCGCCCACCGGGCTTGACCGGCCCGAGATCCGCGCCAGATCGCCGTCGGCACCGTCGACCACGTGCCAGGTCATATGCAGTACCAGCCCGAGCAAGGCAGCAGCGGGATACCACGACTGCGCATAAGCCACCCCGGCGGCAATCACGCACATTGCGCCGAAGACCGACACCATGTTCGGCGTGATCGGAGTTTTCGCCAGAAGCTGCGCCAGCCGCCATGCCAGCGGGTGATAGAGGTGGAAGTTCAGCGCATCCTGCAGCTCGCGCGGGCGGGTCGGGCGCTTGGCCCCAATTGCTGCCACGACCGCAACGGCGGCTGACCTTGCCAGTTCTGTCATCGCGTGCTGCTCTACCCTCATGACTTTACGCTCTTACCTGCACCATATCGACCGCAAGGGGGAGCGCGGAAATGGAACTTTTCCCCGTGCTTTCGCTTGACCCATCGCAAACTTCTTGCTTTTGCCGCGCGATTTCACAATGACGCGACATCGCATAGGTCGCACAGCGTCTATCTAATAGGGATCAAATTGATGAAGCCAATAAGGGTCGCCGTGATTGGCGTGGGCAATTGCGCCAGCTCGCTGGTCCAGGGCGTTGCCTACTACCGGTCGAAAAATTCCTCGCAAGGACTGATCCACGACCGGATCGGTGGCTACGGTGCGGGCGACGTCGATTTCGTGATGGGTGTGGACGTTGATGCCCGCAAGGTGGGCAAGGACATCGCCGAAGCCATCTTCGCGATGCCGAACAATACCCAGGTTTTCCATGCCGATGTGCCGCAGACCGGCGCCAAGGTCATGATGGGCTATGTCGCGGACGGCGTTGCCCCGCATATGACCACCGTCGGCGAAAAAGGTTTCATCGTTGCCGATGCCCCCGAATCCACCAAGGCGGAGATTGTTGCCGCGCTGAAGGTGACTGGCGCCGAAGTGCTGCTGAACTTCCTGCCGGTTGGATCGGAAGATGCCACTGAATTCTATATGGAATGTGCTCTCGAAGCAGGCGTCGCCGTGGTCAACTGCATGCCGGTATTCATCGCCAGCCGCCCCGAGTGGGAACGCCGCTTTGCCGAAAAGCGCATCCCGATCGTTGGCGACGACATCAAGGCACAGATCGGTGCGACCATCGTTCACCGCGTGCTCTCCAGCCTGTTTGGCGCGCGCGGCGTGAACGTTGAGCGGACGTATCAGCTCAACACCGGCGGCAACACCGATTTCATGAACATGCTCGATCGTCAGCGGCTGGGCAGCAAGAAGACATCCAAGACCGAGGCGGTTCAGGCCATGCTAGCAACCCGTCTGGCCGATGAAAACATCCACGTCGGCCCTTCGGACTACGTGCCATGGCAAAAGGACAACAAGCTGTGCTTCCTGCGGCTTGAAGGCAATCAGTGGGGCAATGTCC
>JBDUBN010000550.1:0-1934 GCA_040004085.1 Novosphingobium sp. | reverse complement strand
CCGCGCTTTCGGCTCGACATGTTTCGCCCGCAATCGCCACAAGCATGGCCACATCTTGGCAAAGCTGTGCTACGGCGGCTTGCAGGAATGGCGCGGCGTCGTTAGACGCGCCGCCACGGCGATCCAGTTTGCAGCCGCGAGGGGGCTATGAACCAAGAAACCGATGGGGAATTGCGGCGAATTCTGGCCGATGTGCTGGGCCTTAAGCCACAGCGCGTCGCGGCGTTTAATGCCGATACCGGCCTGTTCGGCCACTTGCCCGAGCTCGATTCGATGTCGGTCGCCGGACTCTTGACTGAAATGGAAGACCGGCTGGGCTTCATCATCGAGGATGACGAGGTCGATGGCGAACTGCTGGAAACCTTCGGATCGCTATTGAATTTCGCCGAAGCCAAACGCGCGGGTCTCGGCTGAACCTGTGATCGCGGCATGGCCCTGTCCCGATGCCGCAGACTTGGCTGGCGGCACAATGCCGGAATATGCGCTGCGCTTTGATGTCGGGCGCCGCCGCCGCCTGCTGATCGTGCCCGCCTTGTTTGATGAGGCGAACCGGATGAGGCGGCTGACGGTCGAAGTCATGCGGCGGCTCGATCTGGCGGGCATAGACTGCATGCTGCCCGATCTGCCCGGTTGCAATGAAAGCCGCCAAGCGCTTGAATCTGTGACACTGGAGACATGGTCGAGCGCGATGGTCGCCGCTGCCCGCCACTTTGCCGCCAGCCACGTGCTAACGATACGTGGCGGCGCGCTGCTGGCACCGCAGTCGTTGCCCGGCTGGCGCTTTGCCCCGGTTGGCGGCGCGGTGATCCTGCGGCAGATGCTGCGTATGCGCATCCTCGCCTCACGCGAGGCGGGCATCGAGGAGACCCAGCGTGGCCTGCTTGCCAAGGGCCGCAGCGACGGTCTGGAACTGGCCGGATACCGCTTATCGGCCGCAATGATCGCCTCGCTGGAAAATGCCGAACCGCCTGCGACCAGTCAGTCGATCTTCGGGCAGGACCTGCTCGGCGGCAGCGCTTTATGGCTGCGGGCAGAGCCGGATGAAGATCGGACGCAGGCTGATGCGTTGGCGGCGATTCTGGCAATCGGTATGCTTGCATGACGCGTCGACATCTCACGTTCGACTGCGAGGGTTCAACGCTGGTCGGATCTATCGACGAAGGCCCCCTCGACAAAGGCCCAGCCAGTACCGGACTGTTGATCGTGTCCGGCGGTAACGAAGTCCGCAGCGGCGCATGGAACAGCCAGGCCCTGCTCGCCGCCCGAATTGCACAGGCCGGATACCCGGTGATGCGCTACGACCGGCGCGGGATTGGCGACAGCGACGGGCCGAACGGCGGCTATCGCAGCAGCACACCTGACATCACTGCCGCCTCGGCCGCATTCCACGCCGATCAGCCGCAGCTCACCCGCGTGATCGCCTTTGGCAATTGCGATGCCGCCAGTGCGCTGATGTTGATGCGCGGCAAGGGGTTTACCGCCATGGTGCTGTCCAACCCGTGGACCTTTTCGGACGACGCCGCCCCCGCGCCACCGGCCGAATTGCGATCACACTATGCCCGACGCCTGAAGAGTCCAGCCGCGTTGATGCGCTTGCTGAAAGGCGGGGTGAACTTGCGCAAACTGTTCGGCTCGCTGCGGTCTGCCGCCGCGCCCGCGCCGCCTCCAAGTTCGTTGACCCAGGAGATGGTCGCCGGTCTGGGGCACTTCAACGGCCCGGTCGCGATTCTGCTCGCCACGCGCGACCGCACCGCCCGCGCCTTTGGCGATGCCTGGCCAACCGACGACGCACGGATCCGGAAGTGCAAGGACGCCACGCACAGCTATGTCGAACCGCACGCTCGCGACTGGCTGGCCGCGCAAGTGCTGCGGATGTTGGGCTAGAGCCAGATGACGTTAGATTGCACCGCCGGGATTGCGTCAGGAAGCTTCTC
>JBDUBN010000549.1:0-1935 GCA_040004085.1 Novosphingobium sp. | reverse complement strand
GGTCTGCGTGTCGGGGGATACGCCGATCGAGACACTGGACGGACAACACGCTGAGTTCGGTTTCAACCATATCCAACCAGCTTCCGTGTTTGGGCGGCGGCCGACGGGACCTTTCATATACAGGATATTGACAAAAGGACATATTCCGATAATTTGTCATTCAGAGCAATAATGGGTCGAGATTTCCAGTCAGATCCGGCCCAGGTCTTGGCTTTTTCAACTGACGGCGAATGTCCGCGGCCGTGGCTGAGGCAGGCCGCAGCGATCGCAGCAATGCCGTAGAGCGAAGGGAAGGATTACGATGCCGCAAAGGGTGGAAACGGTTCCGGACAATGTTCCTTCTGAACTGGTAATCGATTTTGACTATTATGCGCTGAAGGGCACAAACGGCGACATACAGGCAGAATGGGCGGAACTGCACAAAGGACCTGATATCGTCTGGACGCCGCATTATGGCGGGCACTGGATCGCCACGCGCGCTGCGGATATCGGAGTGATCCAGCTGGATCACGAACATTTCAGCCACAACGTGTTCGATCTTCCCAAGAACCCCCATGGTATCAAGGCGATTCCATTGGCACTCGATCCGCCAGAGCACACGCCCTATCGCAAGCTGCTCATGACCGGGTTCACCCCGCAAAAAATCCGAAAGCTCTCCGATGTTGCGCGGGATACTGCAAAGCAGCTGATCGCCGCCATCAAGCCACGCGGAGAATGTGAGTTCATCGACGAGTTCGCCAAGGTTCTGCCCATAAACGTTTTCCTGACTATGATGGACCTGCCGCTGTCAGATCGCCCTTGGCTCCTGCCCCGCGCCGACATCGCCGTACACAGCAACGATGTGGAGCTGAAGACCCGCACCCAAGGCGAGCTCGCCGGCTATCTCATGACGCATATCGAGGCACGGCGCGGCAATAATTCGGACGATCTGCTGAGTATGATCATGAACGGGGAGATCGAAGGTCGGCCGCTTACGATCGAAGAGATCATGGCGATGGCCCTGCTCGCACTTGTCGGGGGCCTTGACACCGTGGCATCGCAAATCGGCTTCGTCGCCAATTTTCTCGCGAAAAGTCCGGACCATCGACGCGCGTTGGTTGAGAATCCCCGGCTCAACTCCGTCGCATGCGAGGAATTTCTGCGCCGCTTTTCGCTCCCCAACACGTCTCGTGAACTCACGATGGACTATGAATACGCCGGAATCCACTTCAGGAAAGGTGATATAATTCAGATCCCCAAGGCGCTCTATTCACTCGACGAACGGGTCAATCCTGACCCGATGACTGTGGATTTCGGGCGCAAGCCTTCGGCGATCAAGCATATGGCTTTCGGCGCCGGGCCCCATGTTTGTCCTGGCAACGGCCTGGCGCGGCGCGAACTGATGATCTTTCTCGAAGAATGGTTGCAGGCCATTCCTGATTTCGAGATCGATCCCGCGCGGCTGCCGGAATTCTCCTGCGGCGGGGTCAACAGCGTCAAGCATTTGTATTTGAGGTGGGAAGTCCGCTGACCTCAAATGCATAGCAAATGAGGTTCACCTGTAGCCGCACCATCTCCCGCATATCCTCGACAGACTGCGCGGCCTCCCGCAGGCCGCGCAGTCCGAACAAGAGATTGCGCGCAATCTGCTGCGCCGTCGCAACCGGCAACGTCAGTTTGAAACGTTCGATCTGCGGCAAGGTCATGGTCATGCCGATTCCGAATGCCGGTCCATTGATGGCGCCGATGACCGGCTTCAGGCTCTCGAAGATGCGCAGGCCGGCCTTGCCACCACTGCCGCGTATGTCTTCATGCGCTCAGTCGATGCTTCCATCGGGACGCACCGGCCCACCCTCGGCGCCGACTTCCGCATATCTCGCCCGTCATGATGACGGCGCGAACGTAAGCGTGGTCAGCAGGTCGCCTTGCGGGGAGGCGCGTTGATGGGTTGATAGC
>JBDUBN010000548.1:0-1938 GCA_040004085.1 Novosphingobium sp. | reverse complement strand
ACCGGAGCAATCGTCGCGTGGCCACCGCTCGCAAAAATGCGCTCTTCGACAGCCTCAAGCGCCTTGGTATCGCGCCCGGTCAGGATCACATGCGCGCCCGCTGCGGCCAGCGCCTCTGCCGTCGCCGCACCGATGCCGCGACTGGCACCGGTGACCAGCGCCAACTGTCCAGCAAATTGCGTCATGCGACCTTTACGACCGCCAGTGAGAGCTGCTCGGGATTTTCGCGTTCCGACAGGTCGGTCAGCCGGGTGGGATAATCGCCGGTAAAGCAGGCGTCGCAATATTGCGGTTTGGCGTTGTTGCGGGCGGGTTCGGCAATCGCGCGATAGAGGCCATCTATCGAAACGAATGCCAGACTATCGGCATGGATATAGTCCGCCATGCCCTGGATATTAAGATTGGCGGCCAGTAGCTTGCTGCGTTCCGGCGTATCGACGCCGTAGAAGCAGCTATGCTCGGTCGGCGGGCTGGCGATGCGCATGTGCACTTCGGTGGCCCCGGCGTCGCGCATCATCTGCACGATCTTCATCGAGGTAGTGCCGCGCACGATCGAATCGTCGATCAGCACGATGCGCTTGCCCTCAACCAGCGCGCGGTTGGCATTGTGCTTGCGCTTGACGTCGGCATTGCGCGCGCCGTCGGACGGCTGGATGAACGTGCGCCCGACATAGTGCGAGCGGATGATGCCCAGTTCAAACGGGATGCCTGATTGCTGGGCATAACCGATGGCTGCAGGCACGCCGCTGTCTGGCACGGGGATTACCAGATCGGCTTCGACTGGGGCTTCCTTGGCCAATTCGACGCCGATGGCCTTGCGCACGCCGTAAACCGACTGCCCGTCCAGTACCGAATCGGGGCGGCTGAAATAAACGTGTTCGAAAATGCACGGGCGCGGGTTGGCATTGCCGAACGGACGGTGGCTTGAAATGTTGCCCTCGAAATCGACCTGCACCAGTTCGCCCGCGTCGATCTGGCGGATGAAGTCCGCGCCGACCACGTCGAGGCCGACCGTCTCGCTCGAAAACACAATCGCGTCACCGATCTTGCCCATCACCAGCGGACGAATGCCCAGCGGATCACGGCAGGCGATCATGCCCTGCGGCGTGGTGCAGATCAGCGAGTAGGCACCCTCAACCATGCGCAGTGCATCGACAAAGCGGTCGATCAGCGTGGGATAGCGGCTGGTGGCAACGAGGTGGATGATCACTTCGGTATCGGACGTCGACTGGAAGATCGCGCCCTTTTGCACCAGTTCGCGCTTCAGGTGCATGGCGTTCGAAATGTTGCCATTGTGCGCTATCGAGAACCCGCCCGAGGCCAGATCGGCAAACAGCGGCTGGATATTGCGCAGGCCGGAACCGCCGGTGGTTGAATAGCGGACGTGGCCCGATGCCATCGATCCGGGCAAGCCTTCGAACGCAGCATTGCCGGTAAACACTTGCGCCACGTGGCCGATGCCGCGCTGGGAATAGAATTCCGAGCCGTCATAGCTGGTGATGCCGACAGCTTCCTGTCCGCGGTGCTGCAAGGCATGCAGCCCCAATGCGACCACGGCTGCTGCATCGCGCATGCCGATTACGCCGAAAACGCCGCATTCCTCACGCAGCTTGTCGCCGTCTGCATCAAGAAAAGGATTTGTAAGGTTCATGGAATCGCCTGCTGGGGGCAGTTGTCTGTGGCCCGCGCTTTGGTCCCGATGGGGCGCAAAAGCAAGGGCGTTGGGCAAGAAAGAGAATGGGGGCTTGGTTCGGAAAGACAAGGGGTGGTGATCCGGAAACGTCACCGGGCGGGATATCAACGGGGCCATTGCCCTTGGTCGGCCACCCCCCTAAAGCACGGCAACTGTTCTGCTGCTCCACGTCATGGAAGCCCCGCCTTGATCCTCACCCCTTTTGAATGGACTATCGCCAAGCGCTACATGCTTCCCGGCCGCGG
>JBDUBN010000153.1:0-6442 GCA_040004085.1 Novosphingobium sp. | reverse complement strand
CCGCCGATGGAATTGAGCGCCACTACCGCCGGCCCGCCCGGCCCGCTCGGCATTCCCATCGCCTCGAGCATGGCGGGCGCTACGCGGTGGCGCGTCATCAGGCCGCCGGCGCCGTCATCGACCAGTCGCGTTTCAAATTGCAGGCCTTGCGATGCGCCCTCGGACCGGCGGACCGTGCAGACGATCAGTTGCCCCTCGCCCAGATCGAGCACGAACTGGGTACCCACCGGCACGTCGACCAGCCCCTCAATGGCCGCGCCGCTGCCTGACAGGTTGCGCATCATGACCTCGTAGCGGAAGTCTTCATGGATCACACCAACCTTGCGCAACACCGTGCGGCGGTCCTCGCGGGCAAGGGCCGGCCCGGCGGGATCGATGATCCAGCGCCCGCTGGCCAGTGTCTCACTGATTTCGTCAGGAGGGCAGGATGCGGAGTAGATGAAGCCCTGGATCTGGTCGATGCCCAATTGGCGCATCGCCTCCAGTTCGTTCAGCGCCTCGACGCCCAAGGCACAGGTAACAACGCCGAGTTGTTTGGCAAGGGCAACGATAGCTCCGGCGATGGCCGAGGAACGGCTGCTGGGGGACGTGAGGTCCAGTACGACGGAGCGGTCAATCTTGATCTTGTCGAACAGCGAATGGCGCAAGTAGCCGAGCGACGACTGTCCGCTGCCGAAGTTGTCCAACGTCAGCTTCACGCCCAGCTTTCTCAGGTCAGTCAGCGTTTCCTGGGCCAGGATCGCGTCGGCAGTGAAGTTGCGTTCGGTCAGTTCAAGTTCGAGCCGCTCGGGATCAAGGCCGGATTCCACCAGAGCGTGCTGCACCGTTTCGATGAAGCTCTGGCTGGCAAATTGGGCGGGCGCGATGTTGAATGACACGCTGACCCTGCCCGGCCATTCCACGGCTGCCGCGCAGGCTTGGTGCAGCGCCCATTCGCCCAGTCCGACGATGAGGTTCGTATCCTCGGCAATTGGAATAAACAAGGCTGGAGCCAGTTCGCCGTATTCGGGATGCTGCCAGCGCATCAGCGCCTCCAGCCCGACCACGGTGTTGCCGTTCAGGCTGACCATGGGCTGATATTGCAGGTACATCTGGCCAAGTGTAAGCGCATCGCGGAGATCGACTTCCAGCCGACGGCGCTGTCCGGTGCCCATTTGCAATTCGCTGGAGTAAAACCGGAACTGCCCCCGGCCGCTGCCTTTGGCGGCGTAAAGTGCCAGATCTGCATTGCCGACCAGTTCCTCCGCTGTTTGGCCGTCGAACGGGAAGATTGCGACGCCGACCGATGCGCCGATCACACAGCGGGTATCCTGCACCCAGAATGGCTGCGAAAGCAGCGCGATAACCTGCCGGGCGAGATCACCCAACTTGCCGCGGTCGTCGACATCGCGCAGCAGCATCTGGAATTCGTCACCGCCAATTCTGCCGACCTTGCAGCCCTTGTCTGTGAAGGTGGACAAACGTTCCGAGACTTGTCGCAGCAGTTCGTCGCCAGCCTGATGTCCCATGCTGTCGTTGATCTTTTTGAACCGGTCGAGGTCAATCATCATCAGGGCGCAGCTTCGCTGTGACGTTTTGTAGGCCTTAATTGTGCTGTCCAGGCGCTTGCTCATGGTATGACGATTGTTCAGCCCAGTGAGGGGATCGAACTTGGCCAGTCGCGCCGCATCGCGCTGATCACGCAGGGTGGATGTGACGTCCGAGCCGTTCCCGCGATAGCCCAGGAATTCGCCGTTCTCGTCCAGTTGCGGGCGACCGGAAACCGCCCACCACACTTCGGCTGACCGGCTGCGCACCCGGACCGCGAAATCGGAAAAGGTCTTGCGCGTGCCCAGCAGCAGCGGCAGCGAGCGAGCGACATCTCCGCCGTTCCCTTCGTCAAGAATCAGCAAAGAGCTGAATGGCTGCCCCAATAGATCGCTTTGTTCGCAGCGCAGCTCCCGTGCGACGCAGGCCGAGATATAAGTGAGATTGCCGAGGCTATTGGTCGACCAGAACCAGCCCAGACCGGAGTTCTCATAATCATGCAACAGGGCCAGAGCCTCCAGTTGCTCGTCCACTGGTCCGGTCTCGGCATTTGCTTGCCCTTCTTCCTTGCGCCGTAATCCCCCAAACCGCTTTAACATCGCATTCCCAGTCACCAGCTTACGTCGGCCGCGCCGCTTGATTGATCGGCAGCAAGAACCAGTCGATCGAAGGACGCGCAGACCCGATCCTGCTAGTGATATGTGGTAAAGTAATCGCTAACGATTGCGGATAACCCCTAGGTGATCTTGCCTTAGGTTAGCTTAGGTGCCTACCCCGTCCGGCGGAGTAGTGAGCCATCGCCGGATAGCACTCGTCGGCGCTCTGGCAGTAAGACGATGCGACCGCCTTCGTCCAGATCCAATTCGGT
Organism: Novosphingobium sp.; assembly: GCA_040004085.1. Classification (GTDB taxonomy): domain Bacteria; phylum Pseudomonadota; class Alphaproteobacteria; order Sphingomonadales; family Sphingomonadaceae; genus Novosphingobium. The sequence continues at coordinate 4,047 of JBDUBN010000153.1, read as the reverse complement.
CTTGAACTCCACGCCCATGCGGTCTTCGATGCTCCAACGCGCGGTCACGCTGATGGACTCGCCCTCGCCCAGTTCCAGGTTGAACTGGGTTCCCGGCGGGACATTCCACAGGCCCGCCACCAGCGCGCCTGTGGAGGATATGTTGCGGATTGTCCCGTTGTAACGCTCACCGTCGGCTTCCAGCACCACCCGCCGAAGCATGGTCTGGCGTTGCGGCCGGGCCGACCGCGGACCTTCGGCACTGACCGACAAGCCTTTGATCAGCAGAGCGGATGCTTCAGTCGTACTCAGCGGCTTGGCATAGATATATCCCTGCACATGACTGCAGCCCAACTGACGGATCAAATCCAGTTCGTCGTGGGTTTCCACGCCCTCGGCCGTGGTTTCCATGTCCAGCGCTTCGGCGAGGCTGACGATGGCAGAAATGATCGCGCCGTTGCGGCTCCCCGTGATCGTCGCGCCGCGGACAAAGCTCTGGTCGATCTTGATCTTGTCGAAGGGGGCCTTTTTCAAATAGCCGAGCGACGAATATCCGGTGCCGAAATCATCCAGCGCCAGCCGCACTCCCACGCGCTTCAAAGCGGCGAACATCGCGTCCGTCCCTTCGCTGTCGTTGAGGAACACGCTTTCGGTGATTTCCAGTTCCAGCCGCGCCGGTGTGATCTGCGACGCCGCAAGTGCGTTAGTAACGAGCGCCGGCAACGACGGGTTGGCAAATTGCAAGGGTGAGACATTGACCGCCACGCGCACGTTTTCAGGCCAAGCCGCCATGTCGTGGCAAGCCGTGCGCAAGGCCCATTCGCCGATCTGCGCAATCAGTCCGGATTCCTCGGCAATGGGAATGAATTTGGACGGGCTCAGCCAGCCGCGCTTGGGATGGCGCCAGCGCAGCAGCGCTTCAAACCCGGAAATACGCTCTGTCGTTGTGGTGACGACTGGTTGATAAGCGAGCGTAAAGCCGCCGGTGACCAATGCATCGCGCAAGTCTTGTTCAAGCTGGCGACGCTCCTCGGCATCGCTGTGCAAGTCGGAAGCATAGAAGTGGTGCCGCCCTCGCCCCCCATCCTTCGCGGCGTAAAGCGCCAGATCGGCATTGCGGATCAGCGCTTCGGACGTAACACCATTATCGGGAGAAAGGGCAATGCCGATGGAAACGCCAATCACCACCTGATGGCCATCGATTGAATATGGCTGCGACAGTGCTTCGATTATCCGCTCGGCGAGTTCGGCCAGTGGCTCCTGTTCGAAGCGTCCCGGCACGATCACCTGGAATTCATCGCCGCCCAACCGTCCTACCCGGCCCTGCGTACCGACGACGCGTTCCAGTCGCTGCGAAACCTGCGTAAGAAGGGCGTCGCCAGCAGGATGGCCCAAGGTATCGTTGACCTGCTTGAACCGGTCCAGATCGAGCAAGAATACCGCGCAGGCCCGCTGATCGAGCACACGAGCGGTCAGTATCTTCTCCAGCAATTGCGAGATTTGCAACCGGTTCGCTAGTCCAGTGAGCGAGTCGTAATGCGCAAGGCGGGTGGCATGCTCGTCCGAACGACGCTTTTCGGTCAGGTCGCTGCCCGAGCCTCTGAAGCCCTGAAAATTGTCATAGTCGTCATAGACCGGCAGTCCGTTGATCGACCACCAGCGTTCATGACCATCCGCCGAATTTGCCCGCACCGCCAATTCATGAAACGAACAGCGGGTCGCCATATGAAAGGTCAACGTCCGTTCATTCTCAAGCGATTGTCCATCGAGAACGAACAGTTCGTAAAATGGTCGTCCCACCAGCTGGGCGGGATCACGTCCGACGATCTCGCCAATGGTGGACGAGACATAGGTGATTGCGCCGCGCCGGTCAGTCTCCCAGAACCAGCCTTGCCGGGTTTGCTCGAAGTCCGACAGGATCATCTCGGCCCGCTGCTGAGCGCGGTCACCACGTTCCAGTTGTTCCTGCAGCCGCCGGTCTACCGCAAGTTGCAAACGGATCAGGAAAGCTCCGGTAATAGCGCCCATAATCATAACAGCGAACGACCGGGGATTTTGCGTAACCAGTGCGAACCCAGCCCACTGCATAGCCAGTCCCACCGCCAGTGAAATCAGGCGCCCGGAGCTCAAAATGGATGCCAACATGGACACAGCAACCATCCCAGCCGTACCGATGGCCGCAAAGTCGGGCTGTGCAAGCACCCAATTGCCAAAGCCCAGACCGAACAGCAGCATCGGCGTGCCCACCAGACCGGCAATAAGACCGGAGCGCTCCGACGCGGTGCGGCGGTCAGACCTTTCAAACTGCAGGCCCCAACGCGCACCAATCACTAACGCACTTGCCGCCACGATGCAGACAATCGCAAATAGCGGCGGCATCCGTCTGGCAATCAGCGCGCAACCAGCGAGCGCCCCCAGCATCACGGGACTTATGACCGGCCACAACCGACCCAACGCATAGCGGGCGACAAAGCTGCGACTGCGGATTCGCGCGGTATTGGCTGAACGTCGCGAGACGCTGGCGCTGCCGGTGCTTTGGGCGAGTTGCCGTGGCTGCGCGTCGCCGCTCGGTAAAACCTGCTGTTGCCCCGTATCAAATTTCATTGCGCCACTTGGGCGATTTTCGCTTGCAAAACAGTTAAACGTCATAAAAATTCTTTAGGGACTTTCACCAATACAGCCAAAGTTACTACTCCAGTGCGGCGGCTGCGAGCCCGGGAAGCAAAATTCCAAGAAACTGCTTGCTTGGCGCGCGGAATAGGATTGCATGTCACCAAAGCATAAATGGATAGGATGACTCGTGCGGCATATTGCAATCATCGGATCAGGACCCGCCGGCTATTACACCGCAGAAGCCGCGCAGAAGCTGTGGGGTGACGAGGTCCGCATTGATATTTTTGACCGGTTGCCCGTGCCCTACGGCTTGATTCGCACCGGCGTTGCGCCTGATCACCAGTCGATCAAGGCGGTCTCCAAACGGTACGAGGCCGTGTCGCTTTCCGACAATGTGCGGTTTCTTGGCAATGTCACGGTGGGCCGGGATATTTCAATTGCCGAACTTGAAAGCCTGTATGACGCAGTCGTACTGGCCACGGGCGCGCCGAATGACAAGAAGCTGGGTTTGCCCGGCGAAGATCTGGGCAATGTCCATGGCAGTGCGGCCTTTGTTGGCTGGTACAACGGCCACCCGCAATTCGCCGAACTGGCCCCGGACATGACCGGTGGCACGGCAGTAGTTATCGGCAACGGCAACGTCGCGCTGGACGTGGCGCGCATCCTGTCAAAGACCCGCGCTGAATTCGCCGGGAGCGACATCGTTTCCCACGCGCTGGATGTGCTCGATCACTCGCGGATCGAACGGATCGTCATTCTTGGCCGCAGAGGTCCGCACCAGATCGCGATGACGACCAAGGAACTGGGCGAACTGGCCCACTTGGAACGTGCCTGCCCGCGTGTTGACGCCGCTGACTTGCCCGATGAAGGCGAGGACGCGCTACTGGAACCTGGTCAGCGCAAGTCGGTCACCCACTTACGCGGTTTTGCGGCGATTCCGGAAAGCCACCGGTCCGACAAACCCATCGACATCGAATTCGATTTCTTCGCCGCCCCCAAGGCTATTCTCGGAGCGAACGGCAGAGTCAGCGGCGTGGAAGTTGAGCGGACCAGGCTGGACGGTGGCCGTGCGGTCGGCACCGGCGAGATTTACGTCATTCCGGCCAGTCTGGTGATCGCCTGTATCGGCTATCAGACTTCACCCATTCCCGGCGTTCCGTTCGAGGAAAGCGCGGGCCGCTTCGCAAACCTTGATGGCCGCATTCTGCCGGGGCTGTACTGTGTGGGCTGGGCCAGGCGCGGTCCGTCGGGGACCATTGGCACCAACCGCCCGGATGGCTTTGGCGTGGTTGAAAAGATAGCGGAGGACATCGGCACCGGCAGCGGCAAACAAGGCGGCGCGGGCTTTGATCAATTGGCAGCCGCCCGCAGCTTGAAGGTAGTGGCATTCGAGGACTGGAAAAAGATCGAAGCCGCCGAAACCCATCGCGCCCGCGAAGGTGCACCGCGGGAGAA
>JBDUBN010000152.1:0-6451 GCA_040004085.1 Novosphingobium sp. | reverse complement strand
GCGGGATCGAGACCGGCGATGTGAGCAAAGCCGAAAACGCCAATGCGGTGGTTGGGGCTGACCATCACCACATTGCCGCGACGGCTTATATTGTGCCCGGCTTGCCATTCGCCCGACGCCGAGAGCCAACCCAGCCCTCCTCCATGCAGCCAGACCATGACCGGCCGCTTGCCTTTATCGCGCAGGCCGGGAGTCCAGACGTTTAGAGTCAGGCAATCCTCGCTCTCGCCTTCTGCGAACCTGCTTGCAGAGGTCGAGGCCGGATCGGACTGGGGGCAGGCTGGGCCATAAGACAGGGCATCGACCGGATGCACCCAAGGCTTCGGATGCGTGGGAGGGCGAAAGCGGCCGCTTCCCCCGGTAGGGGCGCCATAGCGGATTCCTTTGAAGACATTTATTCCGGCGAGGCGGGCGCCGCGCACTTCGCCCCACCGCGTCAAGGCCCGGACACCTGCCGTATGCGAAGAGCCAGCAGCGCGGAATGCCGGGACAGCCGCAAGCGAGCAAGCCATCGATCCCATCAGAACTCGCCGGTTCATCCGCATTCTCTGCTCCCAGTGGTTGGCCGGAAGAGAGGATAAGGATATTCATTGCTAAGTCAATGATATCGCCAATGTCACCGAGTGTTTCTTGAAACCATCGGTCAAAGTTCCGCTTGAAAGACCTATTCCTCGGATTTCAACAAGCGTTGCAAGCTTGCGCCGATCCGGCCGAGAAGATCGTCAAGCACCGCGCGGTCGTCAGGCGAAAGGTCTTCGAGCAGGGATTCGTGGAAGCCGCTGCGATCTTTCAAAATCACGCGATATTTCTGCATCCCCTTTTTCGTCACGTGCAATACCGGCATGCGCCGATCCTGCGGATTTTCGCGACGGTCTGTAAGGCCTTTTGATTCAAGTGACTGAACCGCCCGGCTCACTTCGGCTCGATCCACCCAAGCGAGCTCCGCAATCTCGCGAACGGTTCCGCCCACCGGCATCGTCGCAAGACGAACGAGTACACGCCATTCCGCATAACTGAGGTCTTTTTGCTCATTCAGCTGACGGATCGTAAATCGATCCATGATCTTGGCGATCAATGTCAGCCGGAATGTCGGGTAATCAAGCGGATCGATGGTCCAACCCGCGATTGCAGTCGCCGTTCTGCTTCCCGCAAGCGGCTTGGCGGGTGCAGAACGTGTTGTTTTGGAAGACTTATTCGAGGTCATCTCACCCAATATGTTCAGGCTGCCCAAGGCAGAATATTTGTTGATCGAACAATGTACTTGGCGCATTTGCCGGGTGGCGTCCATCGCAATGTGACGTACTTGGTTCAGCATCGGATGCAAATCAAGGGGCTTGCATTCCTACGATCATTGATAGATCAATGTGCTATTGCGCGAATCCGACAGTCAATCCGAGAGTCAACGATGGCTATGAAATTCCCAGACACGCCGAATTTTTCAGGCCTGTTCGCGCCTTCCGGTGTCGAAGCCGACGTTCACAGCCTTCCGGTTATCGACGGCGCCGTTCCCGAAGACCTGGACGGGAGCTTCTTTCGGGTAGCGCCGGACCCCTGCTTTCCCCCATCTTCGGGACAGGATATCTGGTTTAACGGGGACGGGATGGTCACCTGCTTCCGGTTCAGCAACGGCCAGATTTCACTGCGGCAAAGGTGGGTCCACACCGAGAAGTTTGAACTCGAGAACGAAGCGGGCCATGCGTTGTTTGGCGCTTATCGCAATCCGCTGACCGACGATGCCAGCGTTCAGGGCAAGGTGCGGAGTACCGCCAATACGAATGTGGTTGTCCACGCCGGCAAGCTTCTGGCGCTCAAGGAAGACAGCCCGCCCGCATGGCTCGACCCCGAAACTCTTGCCACGATAGAGCCGATTTATACCTTTGGCGGCAAGATGACGTCAGAAACGTTTACCGCCCACCCCAAGATCGATCCGGCAACCGGCGAAATGCTCGCATTCGGCTATGCTGCCAAAGGGTTATTTACGCGGGACATGGTCTTCTATGTGATCAATACCGAAGGCGAAATCACTCGGGAAGTCTGGTTCGAGATTCCCTACTATTGCATGATGCATGATTTCGGCATCACCGAAGACTATGTCGTCTTTCATGTCGTACCGATCGTGGGGTCGTGGGATCGGCTAAAGGCCGGACTGCCGCATTTCGGCTTTGACCGCAGCAAGCCTGTGCATCTGGGAGTGCTCCCGCGCGACGGTGAGGCATCGGATATCCGCTGGTTTTCCGCGCCCAACTGCTTTGCCAGCCACGTAATGAACGCACACAACGACGGGACCAAAGTGCATCTGGACGTGCCGATGGCCAAAGGGAACATGTTCCCCTTCTTTCCCGATACCGAAGGTCTGGCGTTCGAACCGCGCGACGCGGCCGCCCGCATGACGCGCTGGACGGTCGACATGCTGGGCAACGGCGATGGCATCGCCATGACGCCGCTGGCCGATTTCGTTGGCGAGTTCCCTCGGATCGATGACCGCTTCGCCGGACGGGCCAACCGATACGGTTGGCAACTTGCGCAGGACCTCGGCAAGCCAGTCGACCTACCCGGCAACAAGAGCGCTTCGGGCCTGATGATGAATACCCTGGCCCGCATTGATCTGGAAACCGGGGAAACTGATTCCTACTGGATCGGAAGCACCTCGTCACTTCAGGAGCCAGCGTTCATACCCCGCCCGGGTTCGATGGCGGAGGGCGATGGCTATCTCGTGGTAGTCGAGAACCGCCTCGCCGAAAACGGCTCACGCCTGTTGCTGTTCGATGCACTGGCGCTGGCGAAGGGCCCGATCGCAACGATCGGCATCCCGCTCCGGCTTCGGCAGGGCCTGCACGGAAATTGGGTTCCCGCCACCGAACTGGCGGCGTGAGCGATGTACTCCTTGTATAGGGACGAAGATTTTGAGGCATGACGACAAAGCCGAGTATCCGAAGCTTGGCATGTATATCGACGGGGAATGGATATTCAAAGCCGCGCGGACTCACGCCGTGGTCTGTCCGGCTAATGGGGAAACACTGGGCGAACTTCCCTTGGCCGAAGGTTCCGATCTGGACCGGGCCCTCCGGGCAGCGGAAAAAGGCTTCCAGCATTGGCGCGGAACGCCTGTGGACCAGCGCGCCCAGGTGCTGCGCGGTGCGGCCCAGTTGCTGCGTGAACGTATCGATACGATTGCACGCAACGCAACCCGCGAAGAAGGGAAAACAGTTGCGGAGACGCGAATCGAGGTCTTGGCTTGCGCGGGGCTGTTCGAATTCTATGCCGAAGAGGCGCGGCGCATATATGGGCGGGTGCTGGTCCGGCCCAGCGGTCAGCGTTCGCTCGTGATGAAGGAGCCGGTTGGGCCGGTTGCGGCGTTCGCACCCTGGAATTTTCCCATCCACAATCCGGGCCGCAAACTGGGAGCGCCCATCGCCGCAGGTTGTTCGGTAATCCTCAAGCCGGCGGAAGAAGCGCCGGCGTCCGCGATGGCGGTGGTGCAGGCGCTCGTCGATGCAGGCTGTCCGTCAGATGTCGTGCAGCTCGTCTTTGGCGTACCGGACGAGGTCTCGCGGCATCTGCTCGCCAGTCCGATCATCCGCAAACTCAGCTTCACTGGATCGACTTCGGTGGGCAAGCACCTGATGAAGCTCGCAGCGGACACGATGAAGCGCACCACGTTGGAATTGGGCGGTCATGCTCCCGTTATCGTATTTGATGACTGTGATCTGGAGCAGACTGTCGAAACACTGGCAGTGGGCAAGAGCCGCAATGCAGGACAGGTATGTGTTTCGCCGACGCGCTTCTATGTGCAGGAGGCAATCCACGACCGTTTCGTGAAAGCCTTTTCGGATCGCTTCGGGCAGATAAATGTCGGCAACGGGCTCGATCCGGACAGCTCAATGGGGCCGCTGGCCAACGCGCGGCGCAGTTCGGCTGTAGGGGCACTCGTGGAAGACGCGCTCGCAAACGGCGCACAGATCTGCACTGGTGGGGAACCAATCGACGGCAAGGGCTTTTTCTGGAGGCCGACGGTCCTGTCCGGAGTCCCGGCAAACGCCCGGATCATGAACGAGGAGCCGTTCGGACCAATTGCCTTGATCACCCCTTTCGGGACATTTGATGAAGCTGTCGAACAAGCCAATCGTCTTCCCTATGGTCTAGCCGCCTTTGCCTTCACGGAAAACGGGCGGCAGGCGAACATGATCGGGGACCGGATCGAGGCGGGCATGGTCGGCATCAACACGACTTCACTTGCCGCAGCAGATTCGCCGTTCGGCGGGGTTAAGGAAAGCGGTCATGGCTCAGAGGACGGACCGGAAGGACTGGCCGCTTGTCTGGTAACCAAGGTGATTCATCAAGGCTGATCGACCGTTCATGGCCGATCAAGCGATAGCTGTATTTTGCGACAGTCCGCTTGCAGGACCCGCAAAGCCAGTTAGCATCGGGCAGGTACAACAAATGGCAAAGGGGTTGAAATGAGTAACGGGACCTTGGGACGTGACAAACTTGGTCGGCGCTCGCTGCTGCAGGGGCTGGGCGTTGCCGCGATCGGGATCAGTTTTGGCGGGTTAGCGGGCTGCTCAAAGTCCGACACGGGAGCAACGGCGGGCGGCGGAGCCGAGGAAGGCAAGCTCAACTTTTACAACTGGGATACCTACATCGGCGAAACCACGCTCGACGATTTCAAGGCGTCGAGCGGTATCGAGGTCAAGATGGACCTGTTCGATGCAAACGATGTGCTGTTCGCCAAATTCAAGGCTGGCAACCCCGGTTATGACGTGATCGTGCCTTCAAACGATTTCGTCGAGCGCATGTCCCAGGCCGGTATGCTGATGGAACTCGACCATTCGCTGATCCCGAACATGAAGAACATCGATCCGACATTCATCGATGTCGCCTTTGACCCGGGCCGCAAATTCTCGATGCCCTATACCTGGCTCAATATCGGGATCGGGTATCGCAAGAGCAAGGTCAAGGCGAAGCCCGACAGTTGGAAAGTGCTGTTCGACAGCGATGAATATTCCCAGCGGATTGCCCTGATTTCCGAAGCGGGGGATCTGTTCCGGCTTTATGGAAAGTACCTCGGCAAATCAGTCAACGCGTTGACCCCGGACGATATCAAGATCATCGAGGCGATGCTCATCAAACAGAAGCCACACATCAAGAAATTCCACGAGGACGACGGGCAGGACCTGCTGGCGAAGGGCGATGTTGACCTCGTCCTCGAATACAATGGTGATATCGCCCAATTGATGGCCGAGGATCCCGATATCGACTTCGTGATCCCCAAGGAGGGCAGTCAGCTCATTTCGGATACGCTGTGCATTCCCAAAGGTGCCAAGCATCCCAACAATGCCCATGCCTTCATCAACAACCTGCTTGATGCCGAAGTCGGCAAGAAGATTACCGAAACGATCCTCTTTCCCACCCCCAATCTGGCGGCCAAGGCGCTGATGCCGGACTCGTACAAAAACAACCCGGTGATCTTCCCGTCTGCGGACGTGCTGGCCAAATGCGAATATGCGGCATTCAATCCAAAGCTTCAGCCGCTTTTCGAAGAGGCATTCACCCGCGTCCGCGCGGCTTGATACGGGGCGGGGACGGGCAATGACCGAGCAGAACTGGAAGGAACACAAGTCCGGCTTCCTTGCGGCTTCGCTGGCGCCATTACTGTGGACAGCGCTGTTTTTCATCGTGCCGATGGGGATCGTCTGGGCCTACAGCTTTGGCCGCAATGCCGGGCTGACGCAGATCGATCTGGCCGGCACTTTGGATAACTACAAGCGCGCGACGGAGTGGCTGTACCTCTCGATTTTCGCCAAAAGTTTGGGCGTTGCCGCGCTGGTTACCCTGATCTGTCTGGTGGTGGGTTTCCCGGTGGCAATGGCAATTACCTTCGCGAGCGAAAAGTGGCGGCCCTGGCTACTATTGGGCATCATGCTGCCGTTCTGGACCAACCTCCTGATCCGCACTTATGCCCTGATGATGCTGCTCGGCAGCCAGGGCTATGCCAATAAGGCGCTGAGCGGGCTGTGGGGCGGTGCGTCCTGGCTCAAGACGATGCTGGGCTTGGCGCCGCTACCCACCTGGGAGCCGCTTGAATTGCTGTTCAACAATTTCGCGGTGATCTTTGGCCTGGTCTATGTCCACCTGCCGTTCATGGTCCTGCCGCTCTATTCGGCGCTTGACCGACTTGATCGCAGCCTGATCGAGGCCAGCCTCGATCTGGGTGCGGGGCATTTCCGCACGATCATGCGGATCGTGGTGCCGCTGGCCATGCCCGGAATCTACGCGGGCGTTATGATTACCCTGATCCCGGCGCTGGGCGCCTACCTCACCCCCGATCTGATGGGCGGAACAGACAGCCAGATGATTGCCAACGTGATCGAGCGCCAGTTCAAGCGCGCGAACGATTGGCCGTTCGGCGCGGCGCTGTCGTTCATGCTGATCTACGCGATGTTTGGGTTGA
>JBDUBN010000151.1:0-6500 GCA_040004085.1 Novosphingobium sp. | reverse complement strand
TCGATCGCCGCAATACCGCGAATGCCGTCCAGCATGTAGAGACGGGCAATGGGGCGTTCAGCCGATTGGCCGCTTGGAATAGTCATGCTTATCTCGCCCGATTCATGCCGACTTTACGTGGAATTTGGTTAATGTGCGGTTAGGGCCCAGCCGAAAATTCATGGCCAGAGCCGCTCCAAGGCGAGTGCATTTCTCGGCTGCGGCTAGGAAAGCAGGCTTATCCCGCTATACGCATTGAATTCGCTTGCAAGAATTGAGAGTCATTCATGAAGGCTAGGTCGTTCCTCGCAGTTGCAATCCCGGCGATGTTGTTCGGTAGCACCCCAAGTCTCGCCGCTGATCCCGCAAGTCCGATGCCAAAGGGCCAACCGGGCCAATGGGTTTTGTCGCAAGATTACCCGGCCGCGGCGCTGAGGGAACGCAAACAGGGGACCGTGCGCTTTCGTCTTGGCATTGCAAAGGACGGCACACCAAGCACATGTGAAGTTTTGGAGAGCAGTGGATCGGACATACTCGATCAAGCCTCGTGTTCACTACTCATGCAACGCAGTCAATTTACACCCGCACGCAATGGGCGAGGGCGCCCTACAACGGGAACCTATACAAGTGCCGTTCGGTGGATTTTGCCACCTCATGACGACCTTCCCCGCAAGTTTAGAGCGCCTAATCCGTTTGATTATCGAGAAAGTTTGCAGATGTCGGACTGCTTTGATCCTGTTTTGAAGAGCGGCGTCAGTTCTAATGCTTCCAATAATATTAGCGGTATTTGCATCCAAGGCCGGTGATGTGTGTGAGTGTGTTCTCGGGTCTTCGGGACCAGACCGGCAGATCGTTCACGCGCACTGGACGCCGCGCCTGCGCCTCCCTATATCGCGCGAACCGATGAAGCGTATCCTGCTCGCCTTCCTCGCCCTGCTGGGCATTGCTGCGCAAGTTGCGCCGGCGCAGGCGCGCATGTGCGGAGTGGAGATTGGCGCGGTTAACGCGGCGCAGGAACAGGCGCGTGCGCTTGCTCCGGTTGCGGTGGCGGCGGTGCAGGCTCCGCAGCGGAAGGATCGGCTCGAACTGCGCTGCGCCGTTTCGCGCGGGTTCCGGGCTAGGCCGGTGACCATTCCGGCAGTGCAGATCGGGCCAGACCGTTCGCGGGAATAGCGCCGCGCTGATCCCATTAGCTGACGCAGCGGACTTCTGTGCCGCGCTCCTTGCGTTTCAAGACATCAAGACGGGCCAATTGCGCAACCGCGCTGGCTGGTAAAAACATCAGGAATATCATTATGTTCGGGTCAATCGCCAAGGCCGTATTCGGCTCGTCCAACGACCGTTACGTCAAGTCGCTCGACAAGATCGTCCAACAGATTGCCGGATTCGAGCCGCAGCTTGAAGCGATGACCGATGAGGATCTGCGTGGCCAGACCGACAAGTTTCGCGGGCAGTTGGAACAGGGCATGTCGCTGGATGACATCTTGTCCGAGGCTTTCGCCACTGTGCGCGAGGCGTCTAAGCGCGTCCTTGGGATGCGGCATTTCGATGTCCAGATGATCGGCGGCATCGTCCTGCATCGCGGCGAAATCGCCGAAATGCGCACGGGTGAGGGCAAGACGCTGGTGGCGACGCTGGCCGTTTATCTCAACGCCATCGAAGGCAAGGGCGTCCACGTCGTGACGGTCAACGATTACCTCGCCCGCCGCGATGCTGACTGGATGGGGCAGATTTACAAGTTCCTCGGGCTGTCGGTTGGCGTGATCGTGCCCAATCTGGCTGAAGCAGACCGCCGCGTGGCTTACGAATCTGACATTACTTATTCGACCAACAACGAACTTGGCTTCGATTACCTGCGCGACAACATGAAGCATGAGCGCAGCCAGATGGTCCACCGCCCGTTCAATTACGCGGTGGTCGATGAGGTGGACTCGGTGCTGATCGACGAAGCGCGCACGCCGCTGATCATTTCGGGCCCGACTGACGACAAGACCGACTTGTATATCAGTGTCGATGCCATCGTGAAGCTGATCGTCCCCGAAGATTACGATGCGGACGAAAAGACCAAGAATATCAACCTGACCGAGGACGGGGTTGAGCGGGTTGAGCGGATGCTGGAGGACGCCGGCCTGCTGGTCGGCTCCAACCTGTATGACGTCGAAAACACCCAGGTCGTCCACCACCTCGATCAGGCGCTGCGCGCGAACGTGATGTTCAAGCGCGACATCGACTACATCGTCAAGGACGACAAGGTCATCATCATCGATGAGTTTACCGGCCGCATGATGGACGGGCGGCGCTGGTCGAACGGGCTGCATCAGGCGGTGGAGGCCAAGGAAGGCGTCCAGATCGAGCCCGAAAACCAGACCATGGCCTCGATCACGTTCCAGAACTATTTCCGCATGTATCCAAAGCTTTCCGGCATGACCGGCACAGCGGCGACCGAGGCGGCAGAATTTTTCGACATCTACAAGATGAACGTCGTCACCATCCCGACCAACGTCGAAGTTCTGCGAGTTGACGAGGAAGACGAGTTCTACAAAAACACCAATGACAAGTTCGGCGCTATCGCCAAGCTGATCCGTGAACGCAGCGAGGCCGGTCAGCCGGTGCTGGTGGGCACGGTTTCCATCGAAAAGTCGGAACTGCTGTCGGAATTCCTCGCCAAGGAGGGTGTGGTCCACGAAGTGCTGAACGCTCGCCAACATGAGCGGGAAGCGCATATCGTGGCGCAGGCCGGACGGCTGGGCGCGGTGACGATTGCCACCAACATGGCCGGTCGCGGCACCGACATTCAGCTCGGCGGCAATGCCGAATTCCGCCTGAACGACGAACTTTCCGAAATAGCTGAAGGGCCGGAGCGCGAAGCCGCCGAACAACGGATCAAGGGCGAAGTCGCCGCCGAGCGCGAACAGGTGCTGGCGGCGGGCGGTTTGTGTGTAATCGGCACAGAGCGCCATGAAAGCCGCCGCATCGACAATCAGCTGCGCGGTCGTTCAGGCCGTCAGGGCGATCCCGGCCTTTCGAAGTTCTACTTGTGCCTTGAGGACGATCTGCTGCGCATTTTCGGCCCGGACACGCTGTTCAGCCGGATGATGAATTCCAACCTTGCCGACGGCGAGGCAATTGGTTCCAAGTGGCTGTCGAAGGCCATCGAAACCGCGCAGAAAAAGGTCGAGGCGCGCAATTACGATATCCGCAAGCAGGTCGTCGAATACGATGACGTAATGAACGATCAGCGCAAGGTGATCTACGAACAGCGCTCGGATATCATGGATGCCGAGGCGGTCGATGATGTCGTCGTCGATATGCGGCAGGACACGGTTAACACGCTGGTCGGCGATGCCTGCCCTCCCGGATCGTACCCTGAGCAGTGGGATGTTGCCGGGTTGATGGCGCGGTGCAGCGAAGTGCTGGGCATTGCGGTGCCGATCGAGGACTGGATCGCCGAGGACGGCATCGACCCCGAACGCGTCGAGGAGCGCATCGCCGAAATGGCCGATGCCCACATGGCCACCAAGACGGCGGACCAGGCTGACGTCTGGCGTCAGGTGGAAAAAAGTGTGCTGCTGGAGAGGCTTGACCATTACTGGAAAGAGCATCTCGCGACGCTGGATGCGCTGCGTCAGGTGGTGTTCCTGCGCGCCTATGCGCAAAAGCAGCCGATCAACGAATACAAGCAGGAGGCGTTTGGCCTGTTCGAACGCATGCTGGATATCATCCGCGAGGACGTGACCCGCATCCTTTCGACCAGCGAATTCCGCTTTGAGCAGCAGCAGCAGCAGGAAATGGCGCTGCCCGAACTGCCGGACTATCTCACGGGCAATTTCGACCTGGCGTCGGCGGCAGGCAACGGCGGCGGCAGCGCTTTCATTCAGCCAATGTTTGGCGCTGGTGCGGCGCTGGGCGGCATGGGCCTTGCGCCTGCCGCACCGTTAGGCGGGGCCGACCCCTATGCCGGTAGGGGATTGTCACGCAATGCCGATTGCCCGTGCGGGTCGGGTCTGAAATACAAGCACTGCCACGGCGCAGCGGCTTAATAGGCAATGCGTAATAGCTGAATCGATCCTTCCCGAGCAAGCTCAGGGAGGATTTGAGATATTTGTTCAGAACGGCAGGTTGTAGAACCGCACCGCGTTGTCTTGCAGGACCATTTTCTGCACGTCGCGTTCATAGCCGCCCAGCACATCCTTGAGATGGGGCGTGTACACCCGGGTACAGCGAGGTTGGGTGCGGGAAGTGGCGTGCCGCGTTCCAGCGTCCATGCCGACATCGCTGACCTTGCGGGCGGGGCAGGGGCTCTGGCCGAGCGCGCCAAGGCGCATCTGGACCGCGGTCGCCCGCTTGAGGCGATTCACTTGCTCGATATTGCGCTCGGCGCCGAACCGGATTGCCGTGCCGCGCTCGAAGTAAAGACGGCCGCGCACGATGCCTTGTTGGCAGCGAGCGGTCAGGCAAACCTCAGCGAAATCATGTGGTTGCGCAGCGAAATTGCCGCCGCGGAACGATGATTGGCCGAACCCGGCGGTGGCTGAATAGCTGGACGTTACGACCCGATAGAATGCCTTGTTTGCGGTGCGCACTCTGATCTGAAAAAGCACGCTAACTTTATTTGCGGAAGCACCATGACGAAAACATTGACCCATCTCGAACGTCTCGAAGCCGAAGCGATTCACATCATGCGTGAGGTGGTGGCCGAGGCGTCGCATCCGGTGATGCTCTATTCGGTCGGCAAGGATTCCGCAGTCATGCTGCATCTGGCACGCAAGGCGTTCTATCCCTCGCCGCCGCCGTTTCCGCTGCTGCATGTCGACACCACCTGGAAGTTTCAGGAGATGTACAAGCTGCGCGATCAGATGGCTGATCTGTCGGGCATGGAATTGCTGGTCTATCACAATCAGGAAGCGATGGACCGAGGCATCAACCCGTTCGACCATGGCGCACTGCACACTGATATGTGGAAGACCGAAGGGCTGAAGCAGGCGCTGACCAAGTATGGTTTTGACGCTGCATTTGGCGGCGCGCGCCGCGACGAAGAAAAGAGCCGCGCCAAGGAGCGCATCTTCTCGTTCCGCACCGCCGCGCAAGGCTGGGACCCCAAAAACCAGCGTCCGGAACTGTGGAACCTGTATAACGCCAAAAAGGCCGACAAGGAGAGCATCCGGGTGTTCCCGATCTCCAACTGGACCGAGCTGGACGTGTGGCAATATATCCACCTCAACGACATTCCGATCGTGCCGCTGTACTTTGCCGACAAGCGCCCGGTGGTTGAGCGCGACGGCATGTTGCTGATGGTCGATGATGACCGCTTTCCGCTGAAGCCCGGCGAAGTGCCGGAAATGCGCTCGATCCGGTTCCGCACGCTGGGCTGCTATCCGCTCACCGGCGCGGTGGAGAGCACGGCCAAGACCCTGCCAGAGGTCATTCAGGAAACGCTGCTGACCACCACTTCGGAACGTCAGGGCCGGGCCATCGACAAGGACGCTG
The DNA here is from genome assembly GCA_040004085.1 of Novosphingobium sp. Taxonomy (GTDB): domain Bacteria; phylum Pseudomonadota; class Alphaproteobacteria; order Sphingomonadales; family Sphingomonadaceae; genus Novosphingobium. The sequence goes on along the minus strand of JBDUBN010000151.1, from coordinate 1,034 downwards.
GCGGCGCCGGTATGGAAGTCAAAAAGCAGCAGGGGTATTTCTGATGTCGGACACTTTGACCAACGATCCGGTCTACGTCACCGAAACCCTCATTGCTGAGGACATCGACGCCTATCTTGACCAGCATCAGCACAAAACCATGCTGCGCTTCATAACCTGCGGGTCGGTGGACGACGGCAAGTCGACGCTGATCGGGCGGCTGCTGTTTGACTCAAAGATGATCTTCGAAGATCAGCTTGATGCGCTGACGGCGGATTCCAAAAAGTCCGGCACGCAGGGGCAGGAAATCGACTTTGCGCTGCTAGTTGACGGCCTCGCCGCCGAGCGTGAGCAGGGCATCACCATCGATGTCGCCTACCGCTTCTTCAATACCGAAAAGCGCAAGTTCATCGTCGCCGATTGCCCGGGGCATGAGCAGTACACCCGCAACATGATCACCGGCGCCTCGACCGCCGATCTCGCCTGCATCCTGATCGATGCGCGCAAGGGCGTGCTGGTGCAGACGAAGCGGCACAGCTATCTGTGCAACCTGATCGGCATCAAGAACATTGTGCTGGCCGTCAACAAGATGGACCTCGTCGATTACAGTCAGGAAGTGTTCGACACGATCGTCGCCGACTACACCGAGTTCGCCAAGTCCATTGGTATTACCGAGTTCACCGCGATGCCAATTTCCGGCTTCAAGGGCGATAACATCATCGGCTCGTCCGACAATACGCCCTGGTATACTGGGCCAAATCTGGTCGAGTATCTCGAAACGGTCGAGGTAAACTCCTCGCTCGATGCGCTTAAGCCGTTCCGTATGCCGGTGCAGTGGGTCAACCGTCCGAACCTCGATTTCCGGGGCTTTTCGGGACTGGTCGCCACGGGCAGCGTCAAGCCGGGCGACGCGATCCGCGTGTTGCCATCGGGCAAGACCAGCACCGTCAGTAAAATCGTTACGATGGATGGAGAGTTACCAGAGGCCGTCGCCGGCCAATCGGTCACGGTCTGTTTTGCCGACGAAATCGACTGTTCACGCGGCGATGTCATCA
>JBDUBN010000150.1:0-6500 GCA_040004085.1 Novosphingobium sp. | reverse complement strand
GCGAAGGGCAGGGCCCAGGCGAACGACCATTGCTTCAACTTTTCGCCATCCTCGGCGGGTAAGCCAAGCAGACCCGAAATCACCGACGCGGGCAGCGGTTCGGCGAAAGCGGCGATGAATTCAATGTCGGGATTGCCGGTGAACGCATCGATCAGGCGGTGGACGTGGGCTTCGATCAATGCTCGGCTTTGTTCAAGCCGCGCACCCGTAAAGAAGTGATTGACCAGCGAGCGGAAGCGGCGGTGATCGGGGGGATCGATCGCCAGCGGAAACGCCTTTGGCCAACCGCGCGCCTCATAGATCGCGCGCGCTTCGGGATGGAGCAGCAAGGGCTCTCCGCCGTGCTTTTCAGCCTCGTTTGAGAATCGCGCCGAATCGCGGACCACCATTGCGATGTCGTCATATCGGGTGAGGACGTAGAGGTTCGATCCGGGCACCTGATAGACCGGTTCTTCCTCGCGCAGTTGGCGATAGGTTTCGAACCACTGGCGGTAAGCCTCCGGTCCGAACAGGTCGGGTTCACGCCTCATTTTGGTCCATCTCCCTGATCCGCGCTGCAAATTGAATTCTTGCAAGCAGCACTGCTGCATGTTATTGCGTAGGGCAAGCAGCACGACAACTATTAAAAACGGCTGTGGGGAGAGATGATGGCGACTTGCCTGATCCATATGCGCATAAAGCAGGGCGAAGCGCCTGCGTTTGAGGCTATTGCCAAGAGCCTTTTCAGGGACTCGTTGGCGCACGAAGCGGGCATGATCCGCTATGAATATTGGCGCGGGCAAGAGCCCAACAGCTATTACTGCCTGCAGTCATTCGATAGCTATGACGGCTTCCTGAACCACGAGACGGCGGCGTACCATGAAGCCATGGCTGAGCCGGTCATGGCACTGATCGAGCATTTCGAATTGCAGTGGGTCGACCCGGTGCAAGGTGCCGCGCCGCTGGCATCGACGCAGGAATACATGCCCGAAGCGGAGATGAGCGAGCGCAAAAAGCTGTACGCTGGTATGTTCCCGCTCAACCTCGCAGACTGGTGGCTTGGCTTGCCGCGGCAGGAGGCGGCACGATGAGCGGCCGGGTCGCAGGAAAAGTCGTTCTGGTCACCGGCGCGGGCCGCGGGCAGGGTGAGGCTCATGCCCGGTTGCTGGCGGACCACGGCGCCGAGGTGATCGTCACCGATGTGCGCGGCGACATGGCTGAACAGGTTGCCGCTTCTATTGGCGACAAGGCATGGGCCGGCACCCTCGACGTTGCCGACGAGGCTTCGTGGGCCGCGCTTTTCCGGGCAATCGAGGCGCGCCATGGCAGGCTCGATGGACTGGTCAATAACGCCGGAATCGCGGTTCTCGCCGATCTTGCCGCCACCGATCTGGCGCTGTTTGAGCGTACCGTGGCGATCAACCAGACGGGCACCTTTCTGGGCATGAAGTTCGCCGCCGAATTGATGAAGCGCAACGGCGGCGGCTCGATCATCAACATTTCGTCGATCGCCGGTATCCGCCCCGATCCGCTGTTCCTTGCCTATACCGGCACCAAGTGGGCGGTGCGCGGCATGTCGCGCGCGGCGGCTCGCAGCCTTGCGCCGGACAAGGTGCGGGTGAATGTCATTTTCCCCGGGATCATCGACACCCCGATGCTCACCGAGGCCGTGCCCGGATTGGATGTCACAACCTTCGGGGCCGAGGCAACGCCGCTGGGGCGGACCGGTCAGCCGATGGACGTCGCTTCGGCGGTGCTGTTTCTGATTTCGGACGAATCGAGTTTCATGACCGGTGCCGAACTGGTGGTCGATGGCGGGATCACTGCCTGACCGCCTGACTGGCGCAGGTCTAGAGTTTCAACAGCTGCTTGCCCCGGTTTTCGCCGGAAAACAAGCGTTTGAGTGTAGAAGGAGCGTTCTCGAAGCCATGCTGAACATCCTCGCGATAGGTCAGGCGTCCGTCGCCCACCAGCCGCTCCAGCCGGGCGCGGATCGCAGGGAATTCTGCGGCCCAGTCGAGCACGATGAAGCCGGACATCGCAGCGCGGCGGAACACCAGATTGAAATAGTTCTTCGGCCCCACCGGCAATCCGCCCGTCTCGTTGCGGCTAATTCCCCCGCAGATCACCACTCGTGCGCCGGTAGCGATATGACCGAGCATGGCGTCAAGAATGCGGCCGCCGACATTGTCGAACACCACATTCGCGCCGCCGGGCAGGGCTGCGGCAAGCTGGGCTTCGAGATCGGCGGCGCGGTAGTCGATTGCCGCATCAAACGCGGCTTCATTGACAAGCCAGCGACACTTCTCTTCGCCGCCAGCTATGCCAACGACCCGGCACCCGGCAACGCGGGCCAGTTGTCCGACGATCGATCCGGTCGCCCCTGCGGCGCCAGAGATCAACACGGTGTCACCGGGCACCGGCATGCCGCGCTTGAACAGCCCGCACCACGCAGTCATCCCGGTCGTGCCGAGGATCGAGAGCATGGCGGTCGCGGGAAGGGTGGACTCGATCCGCTCGATGTCGCTGCCGTTAGACACAGTCAGTTCGCTCCAGCCGGTTGCACCGATAACGAGATCGCCGGTTTTGAAGCGGGGATTGCGGCTGTCGATCACTTCACTGATCGCACTGCCGCGCATGACATCGCCAATCGCCAGCGGCGCGACGTAGTCGGCGATGTTTTCCATCCAGCCCTTTTGCGCGGGATCGAAGCCAAGCCAGCGAGTGGCGAGCAGTACCTCATCTTCACCGGGCGCGGCGATCTCGGTCGAGACCATACGGAAATCATCGTCGGCAATGGTCCGTCCGCGTGGATGGCCGTTCAGAAGCCACTGTCGTGTAACCGGCATGGAGAACCCCTTGCGTCTCAGATGCCGGACCAATCGGCTGCCAGCGCACTGATCGCCATAGGCAAAAGTAACAGGTCACGGCCGTTTGCGACCTTGAACCTGCGCAACAATCAAGAGGAAAGGGTAGCATCATGACAGCACTTATTCCGGGCCAATTCCAGCACGCACGGCGCGAGGCAGGGCCATTCGATGCGTTGATCGACAAGGTTACTGTTTGCAGCGTCGAGCAGATCCGTGGCGCAGCGCAGGCTATTCAGGACTTCGCCGCAGAGCACGGTCTGCGCGCGGCGCTATGCGATGATATTTCGTCCAAGCGCGTCATAACCGACGACCACGGCGCAGTGCTCGCCGCCGACGTGTTCGGCTGGCATGCCGATGGCGAGCGCTGGTGGGAGGAAAACTGCCTTGCGCTGCATTCACCGATGCCGCGCGCCTGCCGGTATGAGGCTGAACCCTTCTGGTGCAATGCCAAGGGCTTCTACACGGTGGCGCCCAACCCCTATTTGGGTGAGATCGACGTCGCCCGCTATTTCGCCCTGCAGCCCGGGTTCAGGTCGGCGATCGTTGTGCCGGTCCACCTGCCATTCGCACAAGTTTCGGCCAACAGTTTCGTGCCCATGGATCCCGAGACGGACGATTTGGCCGACGCCTTTGCCGCGATTGGGGGGACTTTGGCCGCGATCACCCGGCGCTTTATCTCGGGATATGTCGCAGCCATGCGGACCAAGCGGCGCATTCCTTCGGACTGCGAACTCTCTCGCCGCGAAGTCGAATGCCTGCGTTGGGCGGCGATTGGCAAGACTGACCGTGAAATCGCCATGATCATCACGCTCAGCCACGCCACTATCCGGTATCACATCAACCGGGCGAGCGAGAAACTCAACGCCATCAACCGCGCGCAGACCATCTTCAAGGCGGGCCAGCTCGGCTATCTGGGCGCTAGTGCCTGAGCGACGACCCTTATCAAAACCGCTAGCTAAGCTCGCGCGGCAAAGGTGCCATAACCGGCCAACGAAATAACCGCACAAGGTGAGTGGATCATGGCAGAAGCAGATCAACTGCAAAGAGATTGGCAGCAAATCCGCAACGAAAGTGCGCGCGAGTGCCTGCGTGGGATGGTTTCGCTGATCGCGGAGGATCGCACCGAACTCGCGCCTGCTCCGCTGGTGTTGCACAAGTCGATCTATACCGGCCAAAAGCGCCATGCTGCGGAAATGCGCGGCGTGTTCCATGGCGAGCCGCTCGTCGCAGGCCTTAGTGGCGATATCCCCAAGCCCGGCGATGTGCTGGTGTTCGATTCTGCCGGACCGTCAATCGTTGTCATGCGCGGCAAGGATGGAGTCGCCCGTGCCTTCCTCAACATGTGCATGCACCGCGCGGCGCGGCTGGTAGAGGGGCAGGAGCCATGGAGCGGCCATCTGTCCCGCGTGTCATGCCCGTTTCATGCCTGGACCTACGACGGCAGCGGCAAACTGATCGGCCAGCCCGGCAAGGCAGGCTTTGCCAATTGCGTCGAGGGTTCGCGCGATCTGATCGAACTGCCGTGCGCCGAACATCTCGGTTTGATCTTCGTGCGGGCTGATCCCGGAGGCGCACCCATAGACGCCGCCGCTCATCTCGGCAGTTTTGGTCCGGTGCTTGAACAGCTTGAACTGGGACGGGCAGAGCCGGTCCGCAAGGGCATCCTGACCGCCGACTCGAACTGGAAGTTTGCCCTCGACACTTACGGCGAAGGCTATCACTTTAAGGCCCTGCATAATTCGACCATCGGTCAGACGCACTATTCCGACCGCTGCTTTTACGAACCGTTCGGACGCCATCACCGGGTCAATTTTCCGGACTTGAGCGTCGGCCCGCTGGTCGGACAGGATGAGACGGAATGGCCGCAGACAGAATATGGCGCGGTCCATTTCCTGTTTCCCAATACGGTGATCTTCTTCGGATCGGTGGTGCCGGGCGTTTACTTCACGCAGGTTTTCCGGCTGTTTCCCGTGGGGGCTGACAAGATGATTTGCCAGTTCGCGGTTTATGCTCCGTTCGGCATCGAAAGCGACGAGCACCGCGCTGCCTGCGAAATGGCCTATGATGCTACCGCAGAAGTGGTCCAGACCGAGGACTACCGAGTCGCCTCCGCAGGCTATGCCAACATGATCAGCGCACCGGATGATTTCCGCGTCGTTCTGGGAGCCAACGAGATCGCCCTGCACGGCGTCCATCGCCACATCGCGCAAGCGTGCGGCATGCCGCTGGATCACACGGAATGACATCGACCATGGAAAGCATCGCTGTTTCTGCCCCTCGCACTGACCGTTGCCCGGGGCCAAGCTATTCGGACATGCTCGCCGCCGATACCCGCACTGTTCCCGATTGTCTGATCGAGGAATCGCTGCAGGATCTGGGCTCGGCAGCGATCGACCCCGCGCGCTATACCAGCGAGGAATTCGCGCAAGCTGAGCGCGAACGGCTGTGGCCCAACATCTGGCAATTCGCCGCGCGCGAGGAAGACCTGCCCGAGCCCGGCGACACCGCGGTTTATGAGATCGCTGACAAAAGCTATCTGCTGGTCCGCCAAGACGACGGCGAGATCCGGGCGTTTCATAACGTCTGCCTGCATCGCGGACGCCTGCTGCGCGATCGTGGCGGCAAGGCGATGAACCTGCGCTGCGCGTTCCACGGTTTTACCTGGAACAATGACGGCTCGCTCAAGGAAGTGCCGTGCCCTTGGGACTTCACCCATCTTTCAGCACGCGACATGAATTTGCCGCAACTCCGGGTCGAGCGCTGGCAGGGTTTTGTGATGGTCACCGAAAACAACGACTTGCCGCCTTTCCGGGAATGGGTCGGGCCGGGGATCGAGCATTACGACCGGTGGAAGCTTGACGAATGCCAAACCGCGGCGTGGGTCGGGCGGGTCATGCCGGCGAACTGGAAGGCAACGGCAGAGGCATTCATGGAAGCCTTTCACTCAGTTGTAACCCACCCGCAGATTCTTGGTTTCACTGCCGATGCCAACAGTCGCTATGATCTTTATGGCGATCACATGAACCGGGCGATCACGCCCAATGGCGCGCTATCACCCCATGTTCGCGGCAAGGGGCAGGATTATGTCCTGCAGAAAATCGCCGAATTCCTGGGTGATGACACAGCAGGCCGCTTTGCCGAACAGGATGGCAGTGCTGTCCAGTCCGTTGCAAACGATGATCCGTTTCTGGCGCGCAAGATTCTGGCGCAGGCCAACCGCGAGGCCTTCAATGCCGCCGACGGACACGACTACGACGCCGTCAGCGACAGCGAAGTGCTCGACAACTTTACTTACAACATCTTCCCAAATTTTGCGCCGTGGGGCGGGTTGTTGCCGAACATCGTCTACCGCTGGCGGCCGTGGCGCGACGTGGACCATTGCCTGATGGAAGTACGCATCCTGATGCGAACGCCCAAGGGAATGACCGCGCCAAAGGCCCCCGAAATGTTCCTCATCGGCGAGGATGAGTCGTTCACCAAGGCAGCCCATTTGCTGGGCAAGGGACTGGCCGACGTGTTCGATCAGGATCTGACCAACCTGCAGGCGGTGCAAAAGGGTATGAAGGCTTCGGCGAACGGCCGGATCGAACTGGGGCTCTATCAGGAAAGCCGCATCCGCCACTTGCACGCGACGCTCGACAAATATCTGAG
>JBDUBN010000149.1:0-6506 GCA_040004085.1 Novosphingobium sp. | reverse complement strand
TATGGCGCAGCCGAAGAAGCGGGCAATCCCGACACGATGGTCGAACGGTTGGGGCTGACCGGGCTGCAGTTCATCAACGTGCGCAACGGCTGCGCGGCAGGCGGCTCGGCGTTGTTTTCGGCACAGATGGCGATCCGCTCGGGTGAATACGATCTCGGGCTGGCGGTCGGCTTTGACAAGCATGCGCGCGGTGCCTTCAATCCGATGCCCGCCGATTACAACCTGCCGGACTGGTACGGTGAGGCGGGCTACATGGTCACCACCCAGTTCTTCGCCATGAAGATCATGCGCTACATGCACGAGCATGGCATTTCGCGCACCACGCTGGGGCGGGTCGCGGAGAAGGCGTTTCGCAATGGCGTTCATGCCCCGCACGCATGGCGGCGTGAGCCGGTCTCGATCGAGACGATCCTCGACGCTCCGATGGTCAGCGATCCCTATTCCAAGTTCATGTTTTGCTCACCAGCCGAAGGCGGAGTGGCGCTGATCCTTGCCAGCGAGAAGAAGGCCCGTGAACTCGGCAAGCCCCTCATCCGCCTGAAAGCGGCGACGATGCGCACCCGTCCGCCGGGATCGTTCGAGGTGTTTTCCCCCTCAGTCGACTGCGAACGCGGCGGTTCGGCGACCAGACTTGCCTCGGCGGCGGCCTTTGGCATTGCGGGAATTGGTCCTGATGACATCGATCTGGCCCAATTGCAGGATACCGAGGCTGGCGCGGAACTGATGCACATGGCCGAGAACGGCTTTTGCCGCGACGGCGAACAGGAAGCATGGCTGGCCGAGGGGCGCACCGAGATCGGCGGCGCTCTGCCGGTCAATACCGATGGCGGTTGCCTTGCCTGCGGCGAACCCATCGGGGCCTCCGGGCTGCGTCAGGTTTACGAGAATGTCGTGCAGTTACGCGGGGACGGTGGCGGACGCCAAGTCGGCGGCAATCCCAAGACCGCTTACTCCCATGTCTATGGCGCACCGGGTGTGTCGGCCGTGACCATTCTCGAACGATAAGCGGCGGCAATGGACATCGATTTTTCTCCAGAAGAGCTGGCCTTCCGCGACGAAGTGCGGACTTTTTTGGCGGCCGAGCTGCCCGGCTATATTCGCGACGGTGCCGCTGCAACGCCCTCGGTTTTTGTCGAGCCCGAAATCGGACAGGCTTGGCACGCAATCCTGCATGCCAAAGGCTGGCTGGGTTATCAGTGGCCGGTCGAACATGGCGGCACCGGTTGGACCCCGGTTCAGCGTTATCTGTTTGAGAAAGAGTGCGCGCTTGCCGGGGCACCGCTGCTCACCGTGCTGGGTCTCAAGCTGGTTGCGCCGGTCATCTGGACCTTTGGCACGCCTGAGCAAAAGGCGTTCTACCTGCCGCGCATCCTGTCGGGTGACGATTACTGGTGTCAGGGATTTTCGGAGCCGGGCAGCGGTTCGGACCTCGCGTCGCTGCAGTGCCGCGCGGTGCGCAGCGGCGATGCCTATGTGCTCAACGGCACCAAGATCTGGACCACCCACGCGCACCACGCCAATCGCATGTTCTGTCTGGTCCGCACCGATCCGTCGGCCAAGAAGCAGGCGGGGATCAGCTTCATGCTGGTCGATATGGACCAGCCGGGCGTGTCGGTTCGACCGATCCTGACGCTAGCTGGCGATCACGAGGTCAATCAGGTGTTCCTGGAAGATGTGGTCGTGCCGGTCAGTAATCGCGTCGGCGCGGAGGGGCAGGGCTGGACCATTGCCAAATTCCTGCTGGAAAACGAACGCGGCGGATCCTGCCACGCGCCCAAGCTGCTGCGAGATCTCGATAATCTGGAAACTATCGCTGGCGAACAGCCAGACGGACGCGGCGGCGTTATGACCGACGATCCCCAGTGGCGACGCCAGATCGCGCGAGCACGGCTTTCGGCCAATGCGCTTGAGATGATCGAGCTGAAGATCATTGCCGATCTCGCCAAGGACAATCGTCCGGGGCCGCAGACATCACTTACCAAGCTCCTTGGTTCCAATCTGCGGCAGGAAATTGACCTGCTGGCGGTTGATCTTTTATCGCCAATGGGACTGCAACTGGAAACCGCACGGCCATTGTACGGCGAAGCGGCTCCGTTGCCGCCGGGAACACGCGATGCGCAAGTGGCAACGCCGCGCTATCTGAACAGCCGCGCCTGGACAGTGTTTGGCGGAACCAACGAGGTCCAGCTTGGCATCATCGCCAGATCGGTACTTGGACTTTAACCGGCTCGGCGATTATTCTGCCGTGATCGCGTAGCTGACTAAGCGGCGCAGTAGCGCCCGGGTTTCTGCCGCGAATGCACCATCGCAAACGCGATAAGCACGGGCCCGCGATTGCTTGAAGGTGCGTGCACCGCGCAGGTCATGGCCAGACCTTAAAGCGAAGGAACTGAACCGCGCGTCACCCCTGCAGAGCGCGCAGACACAGTCGCAAGACGCAAGGCCGCGGTTGACCGCCGTTTTGGATTTTAGGGAGAATAGATGATGGCCAGATTGGCGGGCAAAGTCGCGATTATAACTGGTGGCGGGCAGGGCGTGGGGCTTGGCATTGCGGCGGCTTTCGCCAAGGAAGGTGCATCGCTGATGCTGACCGGGCGCGATGGGGCCAAGCTGGAGCGGGCCGCCGCCTCGCTGACGATGGCTGGCGGCACTGTCGCCACCTTCGTATCCGACGCCACTTTGCGCGCTTCGGCGGAAGCAACCGTTGCCGCCACTATGGCGCAGTTCGGCCAGATCGATTGCCTCGTCAACAATGCGCAAAGCACCACTCACGGCGTGCCGCTGGCCGAACTGACCGACGAACAGATCGCCCTGACACTCGGTTCGGGCCTTATGGGCACCATCTATCACATGCAGGCGGCCTATCCGCACATGAGGTCCAGCGGCGGTTCGATCATCAACTTCGGCTCGCGCGAGGGGATTCACGGCGGCAAAGGGTTCGGTATCTATGCCGCCAACAAGGAAGGCATTCGCGGCTGGTCACGCGTTGCCGCGCGGGAATGGGGGGCGGACAAGATCCGCGTAAACATCCTCTGCCCCGCCGCCCTAAGCCCGTCAGCCAAGGACTACCTCGACGCCAATCCGGCCCATGCCGAAGCCTATCGCGCAACAATCGCGCTTGGTTATTTCGGCGATCCGGAAGCCGACATCGGCCCCATCGCGGTGTTCCTGGCATCGGATGACAGCCGCTACCTTACCGGCCAGACGCTTAATGCCGATGGTGGTCAGGAGATGCTGTGAGCTGATTGCAGGCGGTACCGGGTGGCCCAACGGCAAGAGCCAGCCGGTGCTCCATGTCAGCCCGAGCGACCCCGAAGGGCGGCTTCGACAAAGTCGCGCGCCAGATCGATGCCCTGCTTTTGGTTCAGAGTCCGCCCGAATTGCCTGAGGTTCAACCTCCACGAATGGCAAGGACTGATGCTTCCTCCGCAAGGGTCGTCTCGATCAGCCGCCGCCCCAGCGCCAGTCCATTGTCGGCCAGAATAAAGGCCATCGGGTCGTCCCCGCTTTCATCGATGATGTGCTGCTGCGCCTCGATCATGGCCTTGTCCTCTTCGAACCCTTCCAGGATCCGGCTTGCCAGCATCTGGGTCAATGCGGCGTTCCCCACATCGAAATTATGCGCGTAGGACCAGAAGAAGTGCGAATTGCGTTCGTCCTCAGGGGTGACGATCTGGGTTGCGTGGAATTGCATCGCTTGGGCCACGCGATGTCCGTCCGGCGCGCCAGTGCCGGCAGGCGCGCTGCCGGAATCCATGTTGAACACATTGCCCGCCGTCGTCAGATCATAGATGTGCCAGCGGTCCACCGGCCCTTCGAACCGGCTGACCCCGCGCAGATAGGGCGCCACTTCCGGCTCGTTCAGATACCAGCGGGTCATGCGGACGCCGTGGCCAGTTTTTTCCACGACGGGGCGGATGCGAGCGATCTCGTCTGACCCGCCGAGCGTCGTTTCATGCACATATGTCAGGTGCGAAAAATCCAGCAGGTTGTCGAGGATCAGGCGATAGTCGGCCTTGTAGTGGATATAGGCAGGGATCGATGCCCATTCGGGATCATCCTGAAAATGACAATCCGGGATCAGGCCGGGATCAGCCCGTTCGGGATCGCCCATCCATATCCACAGCAGCCGGTAGCGTTCGACGACAGGATAGGCCTGAACGGCGGTGTTCGGGCTTACTCCCTTGCGTCCGGGTTCTTCGACACAGTGGCCATCGGCGTCGAATACCAGCCCATGATACATACAGCGGATGCAATCGCCCTCGCGCCGCCCGATCGACAGGGGGGCGAAGCGATGGCTGCAGCGGTCGCGCAGTGCGGTCGCCCGGCCCATGGAGGTGCGGAAGAAGATTATGCGTTGCCCCAGCAGTTTGCGCGGCAGCATATCCACGCCGTTCAGTTCATGTGCCCAGGCACCCGCATACCATGCATTTTTGATGAACACGCCGCATCTCCCCGTGATGAAATCAGGACGAAACTAGGGCGACGACAGATTGCCGGCGAGTGCTGCCAATCGAAATGTCTGGCCATTTTCTCAAATTCACTTAAGTTGAACGGCTATGACGCTGCGGCAGATACCCCACTATTTTCTCTATGGCGAACGCAGCCATCAGGCTGATGCGGGCTTTGTCCATGTTGAAAGAATTACCGAAAGGTGGTCACTTCACAGCGGAACTGTCATCGACCATCATCACCCGCATCTGCACCAGCTTTCCTTTTGGTTATATGCGGATGGGTATTATTCCTGCGATGGAAATAGCCATAAACTTGAAGGGGCCACGCTGGTCTGGATGCCGCCCGGTGTCGTTCACGGCTTTGCCGTTGCCCCGCCAAGCGATTGTATCGTCATCAGCCTGTCTGATGATTTCGTGGGCCAATGCCTGCGTGATATGGCCCTGCCCCAGATCGATCGGGCGTCGCGCCGCCCGCTGGTCCTGCCGGTGGAAATGGCCCTGCAGGACAGGTTGCGACAGGCATTCGAGCGGGTGGAGGAGGAATACCGCTATCCGACCTGGGCGCAGTACCGCATGATCGAGGCGCAAGTCAGGATCATCCTGCTCGACATTTTGCGCAGCCATGGCAGCGATCAACAGGCCGGAGGACCGCTGACGCCCGAGTCTGCTCTGTTCCAGAAGTTTTTGTCGCTGCTGGATGAGCAGTTCCGACACCAGCGCAAGGTCGAGGTCTACACAGCGTTGCTGGGAACGACGCCCTATCTGCTGAATCAGGCGACGCAGGTGGGCGCAGGCATGACCGCGTCGGCGATGATGACCGCCCGCATCATTCAGGAGGCCCGGCGATTATTGCAGTTTACGGCGCTGAATGTCGCGGAAGTCGCCTGGGCGCTGGGTCATACCGATCCGGCGCATTTCGGGCGATTGTTCCGCCGCGAAACGGGCTTCGCACCGGGGCAATGGCGCGATGCGCATTGCTCTCACCCGCAGCAAGGGTGAACGCAAAGATGCCGCTGCCCGAAAAACGACCCACGCCGCCGCCGATCGCCACGATCCGTGCGGTCGGCGTGCTGCGAATGGTCGAACGGATTGACCCTGCCGACGAGCGCATTGCCGCGCTGCTGGATCATCATGGTGTCGAACTCAAGCGATTGACTGATCCCTATGCGGTAATGCCGCTCGCCCGCTATGTCGCCTTACTGGAGGATATGGCGGAACTGATCGAGACGCCTCATCTTGGGGCGGAGATGGGACATTGCTTCCGCCCGGGCGACATCGGCCCGGTAGGCCTGCTATTCTCGCTCTCCGGCACGCTGCGTGCGGCGTTTTCGCGGATGCATCGCTATCTCCCCGCGTTCCAGACATCGACTTCATCGGGGCTTTTGAATTCCGACGAATATGTACAATGGGCCTATAAAATCCACGATTCGCAGATATGGCCGCGCCGTCAGGATGCGGAATATGCGGTCATGGCAACCTGCGAACTCATTCGGAGTTGCCTGACCACACCGTGGTGGCCGATCGAAGTCCATTTCGAACATTCCGCGCCAGCTGATCCCGCGCCGTTGCGACGGATGTTTCGCGCACCGGTGTTGTTTGATCAGCCGGTCAACGGGCTATTACTGACCCGGCAGGATATCGACCGGGTCAACCGCCGCGAAGATTCCGACCTGCTGCAGGTGCTGGAACGCCATATCGCCGAATTGTTGAAGGTGGAGCCAGGCAGTGACAGGTTCGCAGGTCAGGTCGAACAGCTGATCGGCATCTACCTTGGCAACCGTCAGATCACGCTTGCCAGGATGGCGACAGCGCTTGGCATGCCGCCGCGCAGTCTGCAGCGCCGGCTCGCAGAGGAGGGCACATCGCTAAGGCAGCTGCTGCGTGACCATCGGACCCAGCTGGCCACAGTGCGATTGCGGGACAGTGGCGGCGATATGGAGATGCTGGTCGAATCGCTGGGCTATTCTGACAGGTCGGTCCTGTCCCGCGCCTATCGCGGCTGGACCGGACGCTCACCCATCCGGGGAAGCAAAGCAGTAAAATCCAAATAGC
>JBDUBN010000547.1:0-1967 GCA_040004085.1 Novosphingobium sp. | reverse complement strand
TACATCACCACCGGCGTTGGCGAAGTCGCCGCGCTTGATGCCACTAACGGCAGCCAAATCTGGAAGGTCAAGCCAGCCGGACCGCTCCGCGGATCGCCGACGGTCGCTTTCGACGCGGTTTACGTGATGACGCAGGATAACCAGTTGCTGGCGCTGAACGCGGCTGACGGCAAGCAGTTGTGGAGCGAAAGCGCCTCAACCGGCCTGTCGGGCGTGTTCGGCGTTGCCGCTCCGGCAGTTGGTCAGGGCACGGTCGTTGCCGGGTTCTCGACCGGCGAACTGGTGGCTTATCGTTATGAAAACGGCCGCACTTTGTGGTCGGACGCGCTGGCCCGCACCTCGCTGTCGACCACCGTGGGCGTGCTCACTGACATCGACGCCGATCCGATCATCGATCGCGGCCGGGTGTTCGCGCTGGGTCAGGGCGGGCGCATGGCCGCTTATGAACTGGTCACCGGCCAGCGCATCTGGGAACTGAACCTTGCCGGCATCTCGACCCCAGCGATTTCCGGCGAGTGGATATTCACCCTGACTGACGAAGCGAAACTGCTGTGCATCGCGCGCGGCAACGGCAAAGTGCGCTGGTCGGTCCAGCTCGCCCCGTATCGCAACATCAAGAAGAAGAAGGGCCCGATTTTCTGGACCGGCCCGGTTCTGGCAGGCAATCGCCTCTGGATCGCCAACAGCGAAGGCCAGTTGATGTCCGCCAGCGCGGCTGATGGCTCGGTGGCTCCAGTGACCAAGCTGGGCAATCCGGTGACGCTGGCTCCGGTGGTTGCCAACAACGTGCTCTACGTGCTGGACGACGGCGGCAAGATCAACGCGTTTCGTTGATTTGGCAGGATCGTCGTCCCCGTTACCGCCGTTTTAACGCATCGCTGCTAACCCGCGTGGATGAGCGCGACTGAGCCATTTGCCGATTCCCGGCCCGCGAGCGATGTGTCGCCCGTCGTTGGCCTGCTCGGGCTGGCGGGACTGTCGGCGTGGATCATGTTGTGCCATTTCTGGCCCGCACTCTCCGCCGCACTGGACCTCTCAGGCCCGCGCGAACGGCTGACCGGCCCGAATGCCGCACTGACCGGACTTATCTGCGCCGCGCTGCCAATGGTCCTATGGTCGGTGCTGGTCGACAAAGTCCACCGCCGCGCCTCGACCGGTATTGACTGGAACGCTCGGCGATCTGCCGCCAGCATGGCCGACATCACCATCACCAAACTCGCCGGACTGTGGGCGACCTGGGCGGTGATCGGCTTCCTCTACTGTGTCGCGCGCTGGTATTGGCAAGGTCCGTACCTGATCGCCATGCATGTGCTGGGCTGGGCAGCGGTGCCGCTGTTCGTGCTGTCGATCCCCTATGTCGTCTGGCTCGACCGAGTGCTGGTGACCCCCCGCGATCCGTGCTGGCATTTCGGCGCATGGCTGATCGGGCGCGAAGCCGCTGACCGCGCCCAAGTATGGATTCACTTGCGCGCCTGGGCGGTGAAGGGCTTTTTCACCGCCTTCATGATTTCCATCGTTCCGCCCGGTTTTGCCGATCTGGTCGGCCGCGACTGGTCCGGCATGTGGACCGACCCGGTCGGCGTGACCAACCTGCTGGTCTTGATGATGTTCGTGGTGGACGAGCAGATCGGCACCGTCGGCTACATCCTCACCTGCAAGCCGCTCGACGCGCAGATCCGTTCGGCAAATCCCTATCTGGCGGGCTGGTTGGCGGCGCTGATGTGTTATCCGCCGTTCCAGTTGATGCAAGGGGGCGGGCCGCTGTTCTATCAATCGGGCACGGCTGACTGGGCGTGGTGGTTGCAGGGCCAGCACTTGCTGTTGTGGGTATGGGCGGGGCTTATGGTCGTGCTGACCGGAGTTTATGCGTGGGCCACGGTGGCGTTTGGCATCCGCTTTTCCAACCTGACCTATCGCGGCGTGCTGACGAACGGCCCCTACCGCTTCACCCGCCACCCGGCGTACTT
>JBDUBN010000546.1:0-1974 GCA_040004085.1 Novosphingobium sp. | reverse complement strand
CTTGGTTTTACGGTTTCCGGCATCATCACTTGCGGTGACAGCGCCGGGGGCAATCAGGCGATCATCACTGGCCAGGCCCTTGCGGCACAACCAGCGGGCGCGCCCCTTCTCGGCCAATGGGTCCTTTATCCCTATATCGGAAGCAGCGGCGACTGGCCTTCGGTGCGGACCTTTGCCGAAGGATATATGCTGACCGAAGCGGCGATGGGCTGGTTTGACGCCCATTATGCGGCCCCAGCCGAGGATCCACGGCACGACTGCGCGCGCGGCATTATCCCGATCGCACCGTTGCTTGTACATACCGCAGGCCTTGATCCCCTCCGGGATCAGGGTGTGGCATATGCAGAGAAGGCCCGCGAGGCGGGGGCCACGGTCAAGCATATCGAGGCCCGCGGGATGATCCACAACTTCGCCTGCCTGCGCGGGGCTATCCCGTCCAGCCAAGCTGACATCGACGGCTTCATTGCCGCGGCCATGTCGTTACTGGAACAGGCCGACCGGAGCTGACAGTCGGACGCTATCTTCTCTCAATAGTTTGAGATTGAACACAAGTGTTCAGCACATCTTCAGCCCGCCGCAACTGCGCGGCTGCTCCTCTGCGGCTTCGGCGCACGATGCCGCTCCTCCTCTTTGCGGAACATTCGCCATCGGCTAGCGTTTTCGCATTCGGGCAGTGAAGAGGATATTTGCCATGAAAAAGAACATCATTGCTGCCGCTTTGGCATTGGCGTTGTGCGGAGGCGTATCATCGGCAGCGGGCGCACAAGGCTATGATCGCCATGATGATCGCGTAATGCACAGCGACTGGCGCGATCGGGATCATGATTCCCGGTATGATCGCCGCGACAGCATGCATCGCAATCGCGGCTGGCACGATAATGGCCGCTGGGAAGGCAACGGCTGGTACGACAACGGTCGCAGACACCATCGTCACTGCTGGGTTACGTGGCGCCATCATCACCGCGTGCGCGTTTGCAGGTGATTTGGCCTGTTCTAAATGAATGGACGCAGGCAAACCTCGGTCGGCAACGGCCGGGGTTTGCCTGCGTCGCGAGGAGGGCAATATGGCTGTGCCAGAGCGATACGAGATCCATTCGACGGGATTACGAGCCGCAGTTTCAGGAAAAGGCGCGGAGCTTGTAAATTTTCAAGACGGCGCGGGCCGTGAACTCTTGTGGGATGGCGACCCCGCCGTGTGGAGCGGTCAGGCACCTATACTGTTCCCGGTGATCGGCGCGCTGGCAGGCGGCGTCTATCGCTATGGTGGCCAGACTTACCCCATGCCCAAACACGGGTTTGCGCGCAGGTCCGACTTCGCTGTAGTCGATCATTCCGACTCCAGGCTGGAACTGGTGCTCGCCGCCAATGACGAGACGCGGGCGAACTATCCGTTCGAGTTCGAACTGCGCGTGCGGTTTGTCGTGACCGGGGCAAAGCTCCATGTCATCGCCCGCGTACAAAACAATGGCGCGGTTCCGATGCCGATGAGTTTCGGCTTCCACCCTGCCCTGCGATGGCCGCTGCCGTATGGCGTGCCTCGCGACCATCACGTTATATCGTTCGACGAGGCAGAGCCTGAACCCATCCGCCGCATCAATGGCGACGGGTTGCTGACGCCTTCGCCGGTAGCCACCCCGGTGGATGGCCATGTGCTGGCACTTCGCGATGAATTATTTGTGGACGATGCGGTTATCTTTGACCGGTTGCACAGCCAGAGCCTGACTTATGGCGGTCAGACCGGATCGATGCTGCACGTCTCCTGGAACAACCTGCCGGACTTCGCAATCTGGACCAAGCCGGGTGCGGAATACATCTGCCTTGAACCGTGGCAGGGCCATGCCGATCCGGTTGGCTTTGACGGTGATATCTGGAGAAAACCCGGCATCATCGCCGTGGAACCCGGCCAGAGCCGCTGCTTTTCGATGAGCATTTCTGTGAAAGCCGTAAACCCACATGACTGAACCGCCCATTCGC
>JBDUBN010000545.1:0-1979 GCA_040004085.1 Novosphingobium sp. | reverse complement strand
TGCAGGAACAGGTGGCAGCAGACCGAGGCAATCTCTGCGGTGACAAAACCGAATCGCCAGAACAGCCACGCCCATGTCACGCCCGGAACGATATAACGCAGCGCGTCATAGCCCAGCACCGCTGCGGTGAGCGGCTCATGCGCGGCGGCCACCACGTTCATGCCAATATTCAGCATCTGCGCCGCAATCATGATCGCCACCAGCAGGCCGACCGGCACGATCTTGACGCCGCAGGCCCGGCTCGCCAGCCAGGTCAGCGCGGAAAACGCGAACAGGCGGTACATCACGTTCTCGTTGAACGCGCGTAGCATGAAGTATGACAGCCGGTACGGCAGTGGCAGGTGCAGGAATGCGGCATAGCCGGGATCGATAGTATCGCGGAACAGCCAGCAATCGAGCGCCAGGACATAACCTGCCATTGCGGCGGCCATGAACAGCCCGATCAGTAGTGATGATCGGCCACCGTTCCCCGTCAGGCTCAGCCCGCAGTCCAAGGCACAGCGCCCGCCAATCAGCGCCAGCACCACGATCAGCACGGCGCGTAGCAGCGGTGATCCAAACGTAGCGGCGGTGAAATAAACGTCAAACGGCGCCACCACGGCGATTGCCATGCTGACGGCAAGAATGACGCCCAGCGCCCGGCGCTGGCCAGCAGGCATTGCCGTACCGGTGCGCGTTGGTTCAGGAGCTAACGCGGCGCTCGTCATTGCGTCGGCCTAGGGCAATCACGGTTAAAACCGGCTTAAACAAGGTGATTTGGTGATCCGCCCCGCTCAACCCGACGCGGGTTACCGATCTATGCAGGCAACAGAAAATCGGTGACAGTCGCGGCGAATTCCTGCGGACATTCGACATTGGACAAGTGCGCAGCGTCAAGGATGACGAGGCGACCATTTACTGCCTGATCCGCGAGGAAAACGCCGTCGGTAACGCTGATTGCCGGATCGAATCTTCCGACAATGACCAACGTCGGCAATCGGTTAAGGCATGCGGTCGGGCGCTGATCCATGTCGCGAACAGCCGCGCAACAGCCGGTGTAGCCGACCGGATTGTTGGCCAACAGCAAGGTGCGAACGTTCGCCACGGCCTCAGCCCCACGCTCAAGAAACTCGGGGGTAAACCAGCGCGCGAGTGTTGCCTCGGCGAGCGGAGCAATGCCATCCGTCCGCACGCCCTCAATCCGCGCCTGCCAGTTTGCCGGCGGTGCCATGCAGGCTGATGTGTTGGCCAGAACCAGTCGATTGATCCGCTCAGGCGCATGGACCGCCAGCCACTGGCCGATCATTCCGCCCAGCGACAAGCCGCAGAAATGGACCCTCTCAAGCCCGAGCGCATCGAGCAATTCGACCACGTCGCGCCCGAGCCGGTCCATGGAATAGGCACCCGCCGGAGCATCGGATCCCCCATGACCGCGCATGTCGTAACGCAGCACCCTGAAGTTTTCGGCGAATGCCTCTACCTGCGGATCCCACATGTGCGCATCGGTGCCAAGCGAGCTGGACAGCATCAGAACCGGCGCAGTTTCCCGTCCATCCCAGCAATAGGCGATCCGCGTGCCGTCGCCGACAACCACATGATTCATCGTCATACCTTTCGTGGATCACATGAACACGACGGTACAGCGACCGCCGGTCCGGTGCAATTCTTCCACCGCGCTCGTCGCAAGTCGCGCGCCGTCAATCAACGCTGGGCCTTCGGAATGGAAGTGGTGACATCCATAATGGTCGCTAGCTGAACTCTGCCAAGAGCGCCTGGACATCGCTCATGGGAAGAAACAGGCGCAGATTGTTCGAAGGCAACGGCGTGAAGCCATAGTCGGCATAGAGCGCCTTGCGCCGTTCGGTGAGGGCGGGGGCACCAAAATCGAGCGCGTCGAGCAGCACTACCCTGATCCCGATGTCTTCGGCCGCGCTTGCGATACGGCCCAGGCAATCGACGAGCAGATCCCCGCCAAAGCCTTTGCCCTGATGGCGCAGATC
>JBDUBN010000544.1:0-1986 GCA_040004085.1 Novosphingobium sp. | reverse complement strand
CGAGAGGCTTCCTGACGCAATCCCGGCGGTGCAATCTAACGTCATCTGGCTCTAAACGGCAGTTCAGAAATGGCGCTCGGTAATTCTGATGGTATCGCCCGCATGGACAATGAAATCGACGGCTTTGCGCAGATCAATCAGCGTTTCGGCGGTTTCATTGGCGCGCTTGACGAACACGCGCTTCGTATTGGCGCGATAGCTGTAGCCTCCCGCAGAGGCGACCGCCTGTTGCAGCGTCAGTCCGGTCGCAACCGGGTACTCGCCCGGACGGTTAACTTCGCCAAGGATGTAAAACGGTCGATAGGAAATCGCCTGAACGCTGACGCGGGCATTGTTGACGTAACCGTCATTCAGCGCGACGATCATCGCGTCCTGCAACTGCTCAACGGTCTTGTCGGTGGCCTTGATCGTGCCGATCAGTGGAAAGGTCAGGTTACCGCCGCTGGAGATGACGTAGTCGCCGGTCAGCGTTTCTTCGCCATAGACGATCACGCGGATTTTATCGCCCGGGGCAAGCCGGTATTCGGTGTCCTTGGCGGCGGGAATTGCTGCGGTGGTTGAGACAGTTTCCGCCGCTCCGCTTGCGCAGCCACCAAGGTTTATCAGCACGGCCAGGGCAAGCCATGTTGGTTTTACTTTCATCATCGAAAAATCTCGCTTCAAAATCAATCATCTCTGGGCGATGGTAGGTCGGGTCGCACTCTACAATACACACGCGGGCTTGCCAAGGCGATGAACAATTCCAGCGAGCACGGCGCCAATTCGGCAAAAGTCTGCGTGATTATTGCCGCATGGAACGCCAGCGCGACCATTTCCCGCGCTGTGCGTTCGGCTTTGGCGCAGGCGGAAACCGCTGAAGTCGTCGTCGTTGACGACGCCTCAACCGATAACACCGCAGACGCCGCCCGCACTGCCGACGATGGTACCGGACGCTTGCAGGTTATCCGGCATGAGGCGAATCAAGGCCCGTCAGCAGCGCGCAATCGGGCCATTGCGGCCTCGCGCGCGCCCTTTATCGCCATTTTGGATGCCGATGACTACCTGCTTCCGGGCCGTTTCCAGCCGATGTTGGCTCAAGCTGACTGGGATGTGATTGCTGACAACATCGTGTTCATCAGGGAAACAGTGGCCGATCAGTTCGACTCGTCGCTTGTCCCTGGCTTCGCGGCAGAAGCGAAACTGGTCTCGCTCCACGACTTCGTCCTTGGCAACATGGCCCGCGTCGGCAACAATCGAGGCGAACTGGGCTTTGCCAAACCGCTGATACGTCGAGATTTCTTTGTCCGCCATGGTATCACGTATGATGAGAATCTGCGGCTGGGCGAGGATTACGCGATCTATGCACAAGCCTTGGCGCAGGGAGCACGTTTTCTGCGCATTCGAACGTGCGGATATGTCGCGATAGAGCGCGATAGTTCGCTCAGTGGCAGCCATCGCACCGCCGATCTGGCCGCGCTGCTGGCTTTCGACCGGCGCTTTGCCCTGACGCCGGGTCTGGATCACAGCGCACTGGCGCTGGTCAATCGCCATGCTTCCCAGCTGGAGCACAAGGTGCATTATCGGGAGATCCTCGACTTGCGCCAATCGCATGGGCGGCCACGCGCGATAGTGGAGGCGATGCGCCATCCAGTGGAACTGCCGCGGCTCGTCTGGGCTTACTTGCGTGACAAGCTGGTACAACATGGTCCGGCTCCCCAGCCCGATGCCGAGCGTTACCTGTTTGCCTGATACGCCAATCGTCACGCCGATCGTCACGGTAGCCATGGCGGCGCACAATGCCGCGGCGTTTATCGCGCCCGCCATTCGTTCGGTCCTGCGCCAGACCCTCCCGCAGCTTGAATTGATCGTCGTCGATGATTGTTCGAGCGACCAGACCTGCGCCGTGGTCAGTGGGCTGGCGAGTAGCGACGCGAGGGTGCGGCTGGAACGGCTGACCAGCAATCGCGGCCCTGGCGGCGCCCGCAACCGGGCGCTGGAACTGGCGCG
>JBDUBN010000543.1:0-1991 GCA_040004085.1 Novosphingobium sp. | reverse complement strand
GGCTCGCGTCGCTGCTGCCCCCGTCTGCGACTACCACCAGCGCTTCGGGATTTTCTCGCAAGGCGGCGGTGAGCAAGCCGGGCAGATGCCGCTCCTCATTCAGGCACGGCACGACGATCAGCAGGTCGGCCCTGCTCATGCCGTACCTGCCAGTTCGGCCACTAAAGCGCGGCATTCCTGTACATCGCAGATCAGCTCGGCGCGCGAGATGGTCTCAACCGCGGCGCGCAATTCGGCATAGGTGCCGGGATCAAGCGCATCAATCCGCGCCAGAACTCCGGCGGCAACATCCGGGCCGGACAGCAACAGCCCCGCACCATGAACCGCCAGCCAGTGCCCGGTCTCAACGCTATCCAGAGCAATCGGCACGGTGCCAAACGCTGCCGATTCATACATGCGGTTGGGCAAGAGCCAGGTGGAATTCAGCCCTTCCTCGAAATAGTCGATGGCCCACGCGAAGTGGCACTGCGCATAAAGCCCCGGCAAATCCGCCGCCGTATAGGGACCGAGATAGCGGATGTGCGGATGGGCAACTTGCGCCGGGAAGTCAGGGAATTCAGCGTCGCTCGGCTTGCCGCAGATCAGGATGCGGATGCGGCCTTGGCCTTGGTCGGCCAATTGGCGCAGGATCGCCAAAGTCCGCTTGCAGCGCAAGTTGCCGAACCAGCCGATAGTATATGGCGGGCCGGGCAGCGGGCTGGTCGGCGGCGGCAGCGCACCCTCCAGATCGAGCAGCTTGTTTTCCACCAGCAGCGCCGGGACGGCCAGACCTTGCACTGGCGCAAAATAATGCCGCCGGAACGCGGGCGAGGAATAGATCAGCAGCGCCGATTGCCGCATCAGTCGCCGCTCGATCCAGCGCAAGACTGTGTTGGCAGCGCCAGTGCCAAGCAAACTGCGGTGAATGTCGAGGCTTTCATAAACCAGCCGCTGTACCCGCCCCAGCTTGGCCGCGCGGGCAGCAAGCACCAGCATCTCAAGATTACGCGCCACGATCACGTCGGCACCCTGCGCCACCTCGGCCAGTCGCGCTGGCGAGACGAGATTACGCAGGACCATGCGGGCGCGCTGGCCCAGATCGGCGTCATGCGTTCGGCCCAGCGCTATGGCGCGCGCTCCGGCGACTTCGCTGGGAGCCACTTCCTCGCGGCAGAACCCGGCGACGATCACTTCCGCCCCGCCCGCGCGTAGCATCACGATCCGCCGCGCCACCGCCGCGTCGGCCAGATTGTGGACGAAGTAAGCGATTTTGGTCATGTGCGGCGTCTGAGACGGCTGACGTATCCCCAGCCAAATCCGGCGAGTTCACGCACTTGCTGCCGGCCATTCGCGGTCAGGCACGAGGTCAGCACCGACGCGCCATAAGCCAGCACCGTCTCTACGGCGAGCAACGGCAGCAGTTCCCACGCGCTTACCACCGTGCCGACTTGCGCCAGCCGGAAACCAATCGCCACCGCCGCCGCGCCCAGCAGGGGTGCAATTTGCGCGGAATAAAGGTCGCCTTGCCGCACCGCAGTGTTCAATGTGCTCCACAGGTACAACGCCGGAATGCGCACTAGCAGGCTCCAGAAGAATGCCGCTGCAATGCCGACAGCGCCATACCAGACGCCGATTGCAAAGCCCGCCAGAGTAATTACCGCCGAAATTACCCCCCAGCGAAACATCGCCCGCCCCCGGCCGGTAGTAATGAACAGCAGGCCAGTCAGGTTGGCGACCGGCTGGATCAGCGCGGCCAGACCAAGCCAGAAGAAAATAGGCCCTGCCCCGGTCCAGCGGCTGCCCAGCAGCAGCAGCATAACCCCGTTGGCATTGGCCACCGCGATCGCCACCGGCGCGGCGATCACCAGCATCACCCCGCGCGCGGCCAACGTGAATATCCGGCGAAAGCGCGCTGGTTCGTCGCGAACCTGGGCCAGCATCGGCTGGAGCAGCCGGTTGAGCGGTCCATTCAGCGTTTGCAGCGGCATCATCATCAGCCGGTAACTGCGATC
>JBDUBN010000148.1:0-6654 GCA_040004085.1 Novosphingobium sp. | reverse complement strand
ACGTTGAATTTAGCGAAAGCACTCCCGCGCGAGGAATTCGCGGGTGTCTGCGCCGATTATCGCGGCGTGGCCGTAGTTCGGATGGTCGATCACCAGCATCGCCGTGCCCTCGCGGCTGTCCCATGCGGCAATGGCGGCCGGGCTGAAATCGAAGTGGAAGAAATGGACGGCGCTGGCCTTGCCGTCGCTTTCGCGGGTGCGGACGATGTCACCCTCTGGTCGGGCGCGGATTACTTCGCCGCCAACATGCAGCGCAACGTGGTCTTCCACGCCGCCGATGCTGCGCAGGAACGCATCGCGGAGCACCTCGTCAGGCACCTCAAACAGCACGGTGGCGGTCAGTTCAGCACCCTTGGGCACCATTGGATCATAGGCCGCCAGTTCATCGACCAGTTGCGCCGCCCCGCCTTTTTCGATGCGCAACATTTCCTGGATTTGCAGCCACATGCTGTCCCACGTTTCAAATATCGCGGTCGCCTTTGGCCCAATACTGACGCGGGTAAGCTGCTTGCGCAGCAGCGCCTCCTGACGCGTTTCCGCGCGGATCAGCTCGTACTGCTCGGGCGGCAGGATATCGTCGGCGGTGATGCTTCGGCTATTGCGGGACATAGGCGTTTCAGAATCCATAGGCTTTGGCGAGGACTTCGATCGGGTGGCCGATGCGCTCGGGCGGCGTGGTGCCGTTGGCGGCGATCACCTGACGCAAGTGCGGCCCGGCCAGCGGGCATTCGCTGACGATCAGGTCGGGATCATTTTTGACGAGATTACGCGCGGCGGGCTTGCCGTTCTTCACCGCACGATCGAAGTTCTCGGTAAAGATGCCCCATTTGCCGCCATGTCCTGAACAGCGCTCGGTAAGCGCAGGGGTGGCACCCGGGATCAGCCGCAGCATCTCCATTGCCTTTGGTCCCATGTTCTGCGCACGGGCATGGCAGGCAAAGTGGACGGCGATGGCGGCGGGCATTTCGGGGATCGGCGCCAGCCCGCTCGCCTTGTTCAGCGCGACGATATATTCGGACACGTCGAAGGTATGCTTCGCCAGCACCGCCACCGCCGCGTTGTCCGGCATGATCAGCGGCCATTCAAACTTGAGCATCAGCGCGCAACTGGTGGTCAGTGGCACGATGTCCCACCCCTGCTCGGCCAGCGGCGCGAAGATCGCGGAAATTCGTGTCGCCGCACTGGCAACGCCGGGCAGATCGCCGTTTTCAAACAGTGGCATACCGCAGCAATCGGGATGCTCGATCCGCACCTTGATGCCATTATGCGCCAAGACCTTGACCAGCGCCTCGCCGGGGGTGCCATCGTTGAAATTGTCGTGGCAACCGGCGTAGATCACCGCCTTCTTGCCGAACGACGGCCCGTCCGGGTTGGGCGGCGGCACGATGCCTGGCCCCTTGTTGACCAGCGGCACGTCCATGAACGGTGGCACATGCGCGCGGGCATCAATCCCGGTCACGGCCTCAATCGCCGGACGTGTCAGGCCATTGCCCTCTTTCGTCGCCCAGTTGGCAGCGCCCGCGACCAGCGAGCCAAGGCGCCCATTGCGGTCCATTTTCGCCAGTTCGCGGTCCACCAACGGCGTCTCACCCTTGCGGTGACGGACGGCGCGGTGGCGCAACATCAGGTGCGGAAAATCGAGGTCGAACGGATGCGGCGGCACATAGGGACACTTGGTCATGAAGCACATGTCGCACAGCGTGCAGGCATCGACGACCGAGGCCATCTGTGCCGTGCTCAGGTCGCCAACTTCCTCATTGGGGCTTTCGTCGATCGCGTCGAACAGGATCGGAAACGCATCGCACAAATTGAAGCAGCGGCGGCAACCATGGCAAATGTCGAACACCCGGCGCAGTTCTGCCTCCAGCGCCGGTTCATCATACCAGCCGTCGTCCTCCCACGGGATCGCGTGGCGCGTGGGCGCCTCAAGGCTGCCTTCCATGAGTGCCCCTTAAAGTTATAGTATTGAAGTGGGCGTCGCGCAGATGGTTCGACAGGCTCACCATGAGCGGGTGTGGTAGAAAACCAAAGCCCGCTCATCCTGAGCTTGTCGAAGGACGCGCGCAACGCCCAAATTTCAGTTTATCAGGCTTCAGCCAGCAGCGTGTCGAGCGTCTTCTGGAACTTGCCTGCATGGCTCTTTTCCGCCTTGGCCAGCGTTTCGAACCAGTCAGCAATCTCGTCAAAACCTTCGTCGCGTGCGGTCTTGGCCATGCCCGGATACATATCGGTGTATTCGTGCGTTTCGCCTGCGACCGAGGCCTTCAGGTTATCGACGGTGCCGCCGATGGGCAGGCCGGTAGCCGGATCGCCGGTTTCTTCGAGGTATTCCAGATGACCGTGCGCGTGGCCGGTTTCGCCTTCTGCGGTCGAGCGGAAAACGGCGGCAACGTCGTTATGGCCTTCGATGTCCGCCTTCTGCGCGAAGTACAGGTAGCGACGGTTGGCTTGGCTTTCGCCGGCAAATGCGGCCTTCAGATTGCCTTCGGTTTGTGATCCCGCGAGTCCCATGACTAACTCCTCTAGTTTGATTCTGCTTACCCAATCTGCGCGCAGAAACCGGCAAAGGGAAAGGAATTTTTCCCCCATTGCTAATCGCTTTAACCGATTATTGCCGACACAAGGCATGATAAAAGCGATTGAAGCACTTAGGCTGCCCTATCTGAAAATGAATCCCTTGACCCCATTCCAGAACAGAACATAATAAGAACATGCGACTCACCTCTCTCTTAAAGCATCGGTCTATCTTAAGGCACGATCCTGCGGTCGCGGTGCCCATTCGTCGCTGGCCGAGCGGCATGGCGGCGCTCGATACCATTCTTGGCGGAGGTTTTGCCTATGGGCGTATGCATGAAATTTACGCCGCCGAAGAGAACGACGCCGGAGCGGCAAGGGGTTTCGCCGTCGCGCTGGCGGCGGGCATGTCAGGAAATGGGGTAAACGTCGGCGCGCCGATCCTGTGGGTACGTTCGTGTCCGCCCCCCGCTCGCTCTGGCGTGCTGCAGGCCAGTGGCTGGGCCGCGCTGGGGGGAGCGCCGGACCACCTGCTCGTCAGCACCGCGCTAGATGCCATGGCACTGCTCCGAACGGCGGCTGACGCCTTGCGCTGCCGGGCGCTGGACATGGTGATCGTGGAAAGCTGGGGGCGGATGCGCGAACTTGATCTGACGGCCAGTCGGCGGTTGGCGCTCGCCGCCGAGAAATCGGGGGTGCCGCTGCTGCTGCTGCGGATAGCTGCCGAGCCGGTGCCCAGCGCCGCGCAGACCCGCTGGCAAGTGGCCGCCGCACCTTCGCGTGCGCTGCCCGGTCGTGCCCCCGGAGCGCCGACCTTCGACATTACCTTGCTACGCCAGAAATCCGGCCCGTCCGGGCTTGACTGGCGGCTGGAGTGGGACCGTGACCATTGTAAATTCCGTGACAGCAAATTCCGTGACCCTGCGCTATCTGGCGCTGTGGTTCCCCTACCTGTCAGCAGACCGGCTGCGGATACAGGAGGATTGGACGAACGACACGCCGCGTGATGCGCCGCTGGCGCTGGTCGCCAAGGTGCGCGGCGCGCTGACGCTGGCTGCGGTCAACAGCCACGCCCGCCACCAGCGCCTGACCCCCGGCATGACCTTGGCCGATGCCCGCGCCCGGCACCCCGGCCTGATCGTCGCCGACATGAACGAAGCGGCGGATCGCCAGTGGCTGAAACGCATGGCGGCGGACTGCATCCGCTGGACGCCGCGCGTCACGCCGGTGCTGCCCGACGGGATAACGCTGGATATCACCGGCACTGCACACTTGTTTGGCGTAGAAACCGAACTGGCGGCGCTGATCGAGGACCGGTTTACCGAGCTTGGCATGACCCTGCGACTGGCCGCCGCCAGCACTGCCGAAGCCGCGCAGGCGCTGGCTCGCCATGCGACCCTGCCCTTGGCCATGCCTTTGGCCATGGAGGACGAGGCGCAGGCGATCCGTGCGTTGCCCATCGCGGCGCTGGGCTTGGCCGCCGATGCCGCCTTGGCGCTGCGCCGGGCAGGCCTGAAGACCATTGGCGACGTTGCGGCCCGTCCGGCCTCCAGCATCGCCGCGCGTTTCGGGATCGAGGCGGTAACCGCGCTGCGCCGTCTGACCGGTGAGGAACAGGCCCCGATCGATCCCTTGCCGCAATCGGTCCCGCTCCATTTTGAGCGCCGCTTTGCCGAGCCGGTGACGCATCAATCAGCAATTGCGCACTGTTTCCTCGATCTGCTGCGCGAGGCGGCCAGCGTGCTGGAAACGCGAGGTCTGGGCGGGCGGCGCTTTTCGCTCACCTTGTTCCGCAGCGACGGAGCGCGGCACCGGCTGGACATCGAAACCGGCCAGCCGACCCGCAATCCCGCGCTGGTCCTGCGTCTGTTCAACGAACGGATTGAGGCTTTGGCCGACCCGCTCGACCCCGGCTTTGGCTATGACAGCGCCACACTGTTCCTGCCCCGGACGGAACCGCTGGGGGCCAGCCAGCCGAATCTTGACGGTGCCGAACTGGACACCGCCGCGCTGGCCGAACTGATCGACCGGCTGAGCACCCGGCTCGGCCCCGGCAGCCTGCGCCGACTGGTCCCGCACGATAGCCACATTCCGGAGCAGGCGCAGCTCGCCCTGCCCGCCATCCACACCCCCGCGCCCGTCCGCTGGCCGCCTCCGCCCGCCGGTGAACCGCCGCTGCGGCCACTGTTCCTGTTCGATCCGCCGCAACGGGTGGAAGTTATCGCCGAGGTTCCCGATGGCCCGCCGCACCGCTTTTCCTGGAAGCGCAAGCTGCACGAGGTCCGCCTCTACGAAGGGCCGGAGCGCATCGCCGCCGAATGGTGGCGGCTGCCCAATGGTCATAACGGGGGCGGAGAGAATGTCGGCAAGGCTGCCCTGACCCGCGATTACTACCGGATCGAGGACGTCTGCGGGCGGCGCTTCTGGATTTTTCGCCACGGTTTGTACGAAGAAAGGCCCGACCCGCGCCAAGGGCCTAAATGGTATCTGCACGGGTTGTTTGCGTGAAGCAGCCACCGCCGCCCTTTGCCGAACTGGTCGCCGCCACCAATTACAGCTTCCTGCGCGGTGCCTCGCATCCCGCCGACATGGTGCTGCGCGCCCATGCGCTGGGCATGGCGGGCATCGGCATTGCCGACCGCAACACCGTGGCCGGGGTGGTGCGCGCGCATATGGCCCAAAAAACCATTGCACAGGATTTGGGCGGGCTTTCCGGTGGCTTTCGTCTGATCGTCGGCGCTCGGCTGGTCTTTGCCGACAGCACGCCCGACGTCATCGCTTATCCGACCACGCGTCATGGCTGGGGCCGCCTGACCCGCCTGCTGACGCTGGGCAACCGTCGCGCTGAAAAGGGCGATTGCACGCTGCACCTTGGCGATCTGCTGGACCATGCGGAAGACCTGTTGCTGATCGTGACCGGGCGCGACAAAGCCGTTCTGAACCGTCTGACAGAGGCACGCGCCGGTGCCGTGTGGCTGGCCGCGACCATGCACCGCAGCGGCGCGGACGCCCGGCGACTGGTGGGCCTGCAAGCCCTCAGCCAGTCCTCCGGCGTGCCGCTGATCGCCACCAACGACGCGCTCTATGATCACCCCAATGCCCGCGCCTTGCACGATATCGTCACTTGCATCCGCGAAGGCACGCCGATTGCCGCAGCCGGGCGGCGCCTGCTCGCCAATGCCGAGCGGCATCTGAAATCGCCCGCCGAAATGGCACGGCTGTTTGCCGCCTGCCCGCCCGCGATCACCGCCACCACGGACCTGCTCTCACGCATCACCTTCACTCTCGACGACTTGCGCTATGATTACCCGCACGAGCCAGTGCCCGACGGCTGGACCCCGCAAGACTGGCTGGAGCACATGGTGCGCAAGGAAGCGCATCGCCGCTTCCCCGGCGGCTTGCCCGAAATCTGGCGCAGCACCATCGAGGACGAGTTTCGCCTGATCCGCCTGAAGCAATACGCGCCCTATTTCCTCACCGTGCATGACATCGTCCGCCACGCCCGCAGCCTTGATCCGCCGATCCTGTGCCAGGGCCGGGGCAGCGCCGCTAATTCGGTGGTCTGTTACCTGCTCGGCATAACCTCGGTCGATCCGGTGACCAACAAGCTGCTGTTCTCGCGCTTCCTGTCCGAGGAACGCGACGAGCCGCCCGATATCGACGTGGATTTCGAGCATGAGCGCCGCGAGGAGATCATGCAGTATATCTACGCCCGCTATGGTCGCGAACGTGCCGGGATCGCCGCGACAGTGATCCATTACCGCCCGCGCAGCACCATCCGCGAAGTGGGCAAAGCGCTCGGCATGACCGAGGACGTGACCGCGCGCCTGTCGTCCACCATCTGGGGCCATTGGGGCAGCGAAGTATCGGAAGCCCGCGTGGGGCAGGCGGGATTTGACATCGCCAACCCGGAAATCGCCCGGCTGAAGGTACTGGTCGACCGGCTGCTCACCTTCCCCCGGCACTTGTCGCAGCATGTCGGCGGTTTCGTGCTGACCGAGGGGCGGCTCGACGAACTGGTCCCCATCCACAACGCCGCGATGCCGGACCGGACCTTCATCGAATGGGATAAGGATGACATTGATGCGCTGGGGCTGATGAAGGTCGATGTCCTGGCGCTGGGCATGCTCACCTGCATTC
>JBDUBN010000542.1:0-2007 GCA_040004085.1 Novosphingobium sp. | reverse complement strand
CTAATCGTGTGCCGGCAAATAACACCTTCTTCGAACGTCCGCTAACGAGGACGCAAAAGATCGGGCCCCTTGGTTGCTGATTGCGCAAGTTCCTTGGAAATTGATGCGAATAGGCGTAAAGTCGCGGGGTATATCCCGGGGCGAAACTGAATGGGGGCATCATCAAAATCAATACGAGCGGGTGAATTTTGCCGCGTCGTTTTTTGCCGGTTTGCCGCAACCGCGCTGACGGTAGTAGTGAGCATAGGCGGCGCTAGTTCCGCAGCGGCGCATGGCGGTTCGGCAGACGCCCTCATGCCAGGCGTTGACGGAGACGGTTCCAGGCGATTGGGCGGGCAATTCGGCGATCCCGGACCGCCCGATACCGCGAGCGGGGCGCTGATTGGACACATCACCTTGGGCGACAAGGCCGATACGGCGCACGTAACTGCCCCCGTATCCTCTGACCTGACGCACGTCACCTTTGGCCGGGCGATCGACGCGGCTGGGCTGCCGATGGATTATTCCCGGCTAAGGTCAGTAATTTCCGTGTTCCTGCCGCCGATGGGCTTTCCGAGCCAAATGCCAATCGCGTCGCGTTTTATGACCAGCGGCTTTGGCATGCGCGCGCATCCCTTGCTGGGCGAATACCGGATGCATTCGGGCGTCGATCTGGCCGCGCCGATCGGAACGGCAATCCGTGCTCCATCCGATGGCGTCGTGAGCAGTGCCCAGTGGCGCGGCGGTTACGGCCTGTTTGTGGCGCTGGAACACGGCGGCGGTGTTGAGACGCGCTATGGCCACATGTCGCACCTGAATGTCGCCGCCGGTCAGCAGGTTCGCAAGGGCGAGACCATCGGATTTGTCGGTTCCACTGGGCTTTCGACCGGCCCGCATCTCCATTATGAGATGCGCATCAACGGTCAGGCGGTCAATCCCGTTACGCGCCGGAAACCGTAAACGGCCGGGGGCGGATTTTACTTTTTCAAATCTGTGGACAAACTGCCGTCGGTGGCTGTATCGGGGCTGCCTTTCGGTTAGAGGCGGTCCCAATATAGGACATTCCGATTTGGTAATATCGAGCACGATAGCCAGGCGGAGGGCATCGCTAAAGATAGTTTGACGTATAAAATTTAACAAAATGAATGTCATATAATCCTGAGGGGTCAGGGATGGGTGTTTACAAAGAGCGTGCTGAAATCGATCAATCTGACGCGACGATTGATACGTTAACCGCATTTCGCACTGTTGATCAGGGCGCCGAGCGCGCCTTCAGATTGGCATCTCAAGCACTCGAATCATTTGAACTGGCCAAGGCTTCTCTGGGTCGGCCCCATGCTCACGGCTTGTCGCACGAGGCCGGCGAACTGGTCGCAATGCTCGGGAATTTTCGTAACAAGCTGCTGCATTTTTACGAGCACGGCGGCTCATTCGCGGACAGCCACTGCGGTAAATTCGAGCGTGAGCACGCGATAAAATATCAAGGCGAGACAGGACTTTCGGCGGGCCGGAAGGAAAGTCGCCCTTACGAAGATTTCGTCCTGTCCGATGACTCTGAGATTTCCCGCGATCTACTCCATTCGCGCGCGCTGAGCAGGTTGCCCGAATTGAGAAGTCCTTCCGTCAGGATTTTGTTGCATCTGATTTCCCGGCCGTCAGAGATCGTGCCGATCGAGATGCTGGCGATAGCATCGGGAACCAAAGCCCGGACCACAGAGATCATAAAAGTCTATATGTCCGCGCTCAGGAAAGCGCTGACGGTGATCGGGTTTGGCGATGCGATCACCACGCACAGCAAACGGGGTTACAGCATTTGCCCCATCAAGTCGCTTGAGATTGTCGCATTCTTGTCCGAGTGACGCCGGATTATATTGCGAACTGGCCGAGTAGTTCGAGCAGGCTGACGATGACCGCCCCGCTGGCGATGGCGACGCCGTAGGGCAACTTGCGGAAATTGGAATTTCCGCCTCTACGGTAAGCGTGGCCTGAAGGCCGCAGCTATGCGGCTTGTGCGACCTGCGTGTGTTC
>JBDUBN010000541.1:0-2012 GCA_040004085.1 Novosphingobium sp. | reverse complement strand
AAACTGGCTCCCCGAGTAGGATTCGAACCTACGACCAAGTGATTAACAGTCACCTACTCTACCGCTGAGCTATCGGGGAGCAACCCGTTGGGCAGGGGTGCGCGTATAACAGTGCTGCGGCGTTTGGCAAGCGGGGGGAACGGGGAAAATTTCGCCGTCGGTGCAGATAGTTTCAAACCTGGAACTGTTCGGCGAAAATCCGCTCTTCCAGACTTTTGCCGGGATCGAAAAGCAGGGTGAGTTGGTGTTCGCGGGCAACGGCGATGCGGACTTCGGCGACATCGCGGACTTCCTTCTGGTCGGCTACGGCGGCTACCGGGCGTTTGTCAGCCTCGCGCACGCGGAAGGTCACCTCGGCGCTGTCGGGCAGGATCGCGCCTTTCCAGCGGCGCGGGCGGAACGGGCTGAGCGGGGTGAGCGCCAGCATGCCGGACCCTAGCGGCAGGATCGGGCCATTGGCGGACAGGTTATAGGCTGTGGAACCCGCCGGAGTGCAGACGAGCACGCCGTCGCCCGCCAGTTCGGCCATGCGGACCCGGCCGTTGACCTTGACCTCCAACTTGGCGGACTGGCGGGTTTCGCGCAGCAGCGACACCTCGTTGATCGCGTAATAACTGTAGCTTTTGCCGTCGCGGGCGATGGCGGTCATTTCCAGCGGCACCACCGCCACTTCGCGTGACCGGGCGACGCGTTCGTGGATCGGGCGACTGCCCTTGCTGCGGTTCATCAGGAAGCCGACCGTGCCAAGGTTAAGGCCATAGACCGGCTTAACACAGTCGCGGTCCAGCATGTCGTGCAACACGTGCAGCATGAAGCCATCGCCGCCCAGCACGACGACCACGTCAGCAGCGTCCTGATCGACCCATTCGTGCGCGCCGCGCAGCACCTCCGCGCCGTCCTGCGCCTTGTGCGTATCAGAGACGATCAGCGCCAGTTTGCGGTGCTTGGTCATTGAAATCCCACTTGCGGCTGTCGTCCTGCCAGCCTTCGCAGGTGGTGGTATCGACCGCGCGGCAAATTGGCAACGAATCTGCTGAAAGTTGAGAGTTTCGCAACCTCGATCCGGCTATGGTCGCCCCAATGGATGTTCACTCGCATGACGGGCGCGATGCGCTGACCGGGCTTAACGGGCCAGATGCCGCGCGCCGCAAGCTGGAACGCTGGCTGGGCGAGGGGCCGGTGCACGCCGCGCTGCTGGCTTTGCCGCGGCTGGATGCGATCAATCTGGCCTATGGCAACGCGGTGGGCGACGGGGCGCTGGCCGAAGTCGCCGCGCGGTTGGTGCATTTTGCCGGCAATGATCTGGATGGGCAGTGGTTTGCCGCAAGACTGGGCGGCAGTAGCTTTCTGCTCGCCGGTCGGGAACCTTGCAGCCGCGAGCGCTGGGCCTTGCTGGCCGAGGGTCTGGCCGATGCGGTGGCCCGGCCAATGCTCGGAGGCAAAGGCAGTAAATTGCGCCTGTCGCCGCGTATTGCGTTGCTGCGGGCTTTGCCGGGCGAGGGGGCGGAGTCGGTAATCGACCGTCTGGGGCAGGCCCGCACCGCGCTGGAACGGCGCAGCGGCAAGCGGGTGATGTGGGCCGATGGCAGCATGACCCGCCCCGGTCAAAGCGCCGCCCGGCTGGAAGCGGACCTGCTCGCCGCCATCGACAATGATGAGATCGAGATTCTGTTCCAGCCGCAATTCAGCCTGCCCGATGACCGGCTGGTGGGGGCAGAGGCGCTGGCCCGCTGGCAGCATCCCCGGCTGGGGCGGATCGGCGCGGGCGCGCTGTTCGCGGTGGCCGAGCGGGCGGAATACGTCGCGCCCTTGTCTCGCCATATCGCCGCCAAGGCGCTGGGTCTGGCGGCGCAGTGGCCTGCTGGCTTGCGGATGTCATTAAACGTGACCCCGGCCGATCTGGCGGCGGAAAGTTATGCCGATGTGCTGCCCGGCATCGTTGCGGCCAGCGGCTTTGCGCCCGATCGGTTGACGCTGGAGGTGACCGAACAGGCCATGCTGGCCGACATCGC
>JBDUBN010000540.1:0-2015 GCA_040004085.1 Novosphingobium sp. | reverse complement strand
CCTCACCATTCCCCCACATTCTCCATACTCACCCACGGCTCAGCGGGCGGCAACACGCCGTCCTGCAGCAGTTCCACCGAAATCCCGTCCGGCGTGCGCACAAACGCCATGTGGCCGTCGCGCGGGGGGCGGTTGATGGTGACGCCTGCCGCCATCAGCGCGGCGCAGGTGTCGTAGATATTGGCGACCTGATAGGCGAGATGCCCAAAATTGCGACCGCCGGAATAGGCCTGCGGGTCCCAGTTGTGGGTCAGTTCCACCTCGGCCACCCCATCTTGCCCCGGCGCTGCAAGGAAGATCAGGGTGAAGCGGCCCTTTTCACTGGACTGACGGCGCACTTCCTTCAGGCCGATCAGCTCGAAGAAGCGGATTGTCGCCTCGGGATCGGTGACGCGGATCATGGTGTGCAGGTATTTGGTCATAGCTATAACCCCTTGCTGAACATTAGAAATTGAAGCTGACGGTGGCGACCGCGACGCTCTTGGCGGCGCGCCACGTCTCGAACGCGGACGGAGCGAGCGGCGCGCGGGCAGCATCGGCGTGGCTTACGTTGGTGCCCACCAGTGACAGGTCGAAACTCAGCGCCTTCCACCGCGCGGTCGCTCCGACGCTGTAATCAAGGTAGGGCTTGGTATAATCGAAGCCGCCGCCGGTATGGCCGAGGTGAGAATGCAACGTGATCGGCGTACCGGGAATGCCGCCGCCCAGCTCGCCATAGAGGTAAGTATTGCTGCGGGTCTTCGCGCCGATCACCGTGAACACGTGCTGCGGCGGCGCATAGTTGACGCCCAGCTTGGCGGTAATCGGTCCATAAGTTTTGGCCAGCGAGCCGTAGACTTCGTAATAATTCCCGCTGCTCGCCCCCGGATAGAGGTAGCCGTAAACTCCAAGGTCTGCCGTCACCCCGCCGATTTCGCGCGTATACCCGCCGTAGATATCCAGCTCCGATCCGCCGATGTCGACCGCGCTATTGCCCGCCTGCGCGCTCGAGGCCCAGGCCGCGACGTAAAAGCCCGAGGCATGGCTCACCAAGACCGAACCCTCCACGGCCGGCTTGTTGTCCGACTGGGAAATCCCGCGAAACCGGTACTGCGACACCGCCGACACGGCTCCGCTGACGGTAAAGTCGCCCGGAGGCGCGGTTTCATCGGCCAAGGCGGGCGTTGCGAACACGGCCAGAGACATCAATCCCACACTGACGCAAACTCGAATTGGCATTGGCATCTCCTTTGTCCCAGTTCACTCACCCCGGCGCAGACAGCTTGTGACCGAAGCAAAAATGCTGCAATGCACAAACGACGTGGACCTCTGGACCGGTCTGGCAGTTCAGTAGGTTGTCAGAAACGCTGTGCCAAATTATTGTTCCAGCCTATAGGGCGTCCCAACCCCTCGGAAATACCATGTTGAACAACTTCAAGAAACTTTTCAGCGCGCCGCCCGAACGCGCCTTGCCTGCGATCCCGCCGGGTGAGCGGGTCTATGCGATCGGCGATATCCACGGGCGGCTCGATTTGCTGGTCGATATGGCCGAAGCGATCGAGGCTGACAATGCCTCTCGCGGTCCCGCCAATTCCACCGTCGTCATGCTCGGCGATCTGGTCGATCGGGGGCCGGACAGTGCCGGAGTGCTCACCGCGGCGCGCATCTGGGCCGGACAGCGGAATGTGCGCATCATCATGGGCAACCATGAGGAGATGTTCCTCGAAGCCTTCGAAAGCCCCGATGTGCTGCGCCACTTCCTGCGTTATGGCGGCAAGGAAACGCTGCTCAGCTATCCGGTCAGCCCGGAGGAATATTTCGCCGCCGAGTTGCATGAAGTGCAGGAAATGATGATCCGCGCGGTCCCGCAAGAGGATCTGGACTTCATCCGCAGCTTTGAAGACACCGTGATTTTTGGCGATTACGTGTTCGTCCATGCCGGTATTGCGCCGGATGTCGCGCTGGAATTGCAGACCACCGGCCAGCTGCGCTGGATCCGCGAGCCGTTCCTCAGCCACGAGGCGGACCACGGCTTT
>JBDUBN010000147.1:0-6689 GCA_040004085.1 Novosphingobium sp. | reverse complement strand
AATCGAAAGGCCGCCGATGTCCTTTTTCCAGAACTTAGCCGCTGCCTTCAAAGGGGGCGGGCCGCGTGTGCCATTGGCGCGCACATATTCTTCGCCCTGGGCATTTGCCGAAAGCTATCCCAGCCGTCAGCCCTATGAATATCAGGGCGCGGTCAAGCGGGCCTATCTTGATAACCCGGTGGCGCACCGCGCAGTGCGGCTGGTGGCGGATGGCATCGGGCAGGCCGCGTTGACACCGACCAATCCCCGCCTTGCCGCGCTGGTCAGTGCCACCAGCGCCGGGCAATCGCTGCTGGAAACGCTGGCTTGCCACCTGCTGCTGCACGGCAACGGCTATGTGCAGATCCTGAAGGATGGGCTGGGCCGCCCCGTCGAACTGTTCGCGCTGCGGCCGGAACGGGTCAGCATGATGCTGGGCGAAAATGGCTGGCCGACCGCGTTCGGCTACCGCGTTGGCGAAACGTCGCTGACGATCCCGCTGCTGGACGAGGACGCCTCGCCCAATGTGATCCATATCAAGGGCTTTCACCCGGCGGACGACCACTATGGCGCGGGCTGCCTGTCGGCAGCGGATCAGGCGATCGCCATCCATAATGCCGCCAGCCTGTGGAACCGCGCGCTGCTGGATAATTCGGCGCGGCCTTCGGGAGCGCTGGTCTATGATGCTGGCGACGCCGCCGGGCTGACCAGCGATCAGTTTGATCGGCTAAAAGACGAGCTGTCATCGGCTTTTTCGGGGCAGGGCAATGCCGGTCGGCCGATGCTGCTGGAAGGCGGGCTGAAGTGGCAATCGATGAGCATGTCGCCCGCCGACATGGACTTCGCCACGCTGAAAAGCGCCGCCGCGCGCGATATTGCGCTGGCTTTCGGGGTGCCGCCGATGCTTCTCGGCCTACCGGGCGACGCGACTTACGCCAATTACCGAGAGGCGAACCGCGCGCTGTGGCGGCTGACGCTGCTGCCGCTGGCGAGCAAGATGCTGTCGGCGCTGACCGAAGGGCTGGCGACCTGGTTCCCCGGCGCGAGCCTGGCCGTCGATCTCGACAAGATACCCGCGCTGGCGAAGGACCGTGAACGGTTGTGGACGCAAGTCAGCGGTGCCGATTTCCTCTCAAAGGAGGAAAAGCGGACGATGCTCGGCATTGCGCCCAAACCGGCTGCGACCGGAATGCCGCCGCTCTCGGTCAAGTCTGAGCCTGCTCCGGTAGCTGTCGCTCCGCCCGAAAACCCGGACCCAATTTCCATCAAAGCCTTTGTTTCGCACGATGATTGTGAGAACATATCATGAACCACGAAGATATGCTAGCCCGTCTGATCGCGCAGGCATCCACCACTGGCGGCGATCTCGTCACCCTGCGGGCGATTGTTGAGGAATCGAGCGAACTGGGCGCCGAACGCGTGCTGTCCCGCATGGGACTCAGCGATCCCAAGGCGCACGAAGACTTGTCCGAACTGCGCGATCTGCTCGCCGCGTGGCGCGATGCCAAGCGCAGCGCGTGGCGCGCGGTGGTGTCGTGGGCGGTGCGCGGCGCACTGGCGCTGCTGCTCATCAGCCTCGCCATCCGCTTTGGTCATGGGGAGTTGCCCGCATGAGCGATCTCAATAAACCACTGCGCTTCGCCGGTTACGCCGCCCTGTTCGGCAAGCGCGACACTGGGCTGGACGTGATCCATCAGGGCGCTTTCAAACGCACACTGGCCGAGCAGACTACCTCGGTGCCGCTGTTCTGGCAGCACCGCCCTGACTTGCGCATCGGTTGGGTTGAAAAAATCGCCGAGGATGCGCGCGGCCTGCGGGTCTTGGCCCAGATCGACAACCCATTGGGCGGCGCGGCGGCGGCTTTGAAACGCGGCGCGGTGACCGGCCTGTCGTTCGGCTACCGCGTCCGTGCGTCTCATGCGGACGGCATTGGCCGCCAGTTGACCGACATCCAGCTGCTGGAAGTCAGCCTTGTCACGCACCCGATGCAGCACGGCGCGCGAGTGCATCTCGTCGATTAACCCATTTCCCCCCGACTTTACCCGGCTGCCTGTTGGCGGTCTTTTTTGTGAAAGGTGAATTGCTCCATGGACACTATCTCGTCCCCCAACCCCGCTGCCGATCCGCTGAGCGATCCGCTTGGCACCTCGT
Source organism: Novosphingobium sp. (assembly GCA_040004085.1). GTDB lineage: Bacteria > Pseudomonadota > Alphaproteobacteria > Sphingomonadales > Sphingomonadaceae > Novosphingobium. Next base: position 4,559 of record JBDUBN010000147.1, on the reverse strand, counting down.
TTGACATCGTTGCCCGCCAGGACGCGACCGAGCAGGCGGTTACCGCGCTGCAAACCGATGTCGAAGGCGTGAAATCGCGGCTTGATCGGGTTAGCCTGGCCGCTGCCCGTCCGGTGCTGGCTGGCGCTGCGCCGGTGCCCTCGATCCAGCTGAAAAGCTTTGTCGATGGTTATCTGCGCAAGGGCTATGAGGCTGAACTCAAGTCTCTTTCGGGCGCAGTGTCGGCCGATGGCGGCTATGCGGTGCCGCGTCAGATCGATGCGCTGATCGCTGCTCAGCTCAAGCGGATGAGCCCGATCCGGGCGATTTCGCAAGTCGTGCAGGTTGGCACGGCGGGCTATCGCAAGCTGATCACCACCAGCGGCGCGGCTTCTGGTTGGGTCAGCGAAACCGGCGCTCGCCCGGAAACGCAGACGCCAAAGTTTGCCGAAATCGTCCCTCCTTCCGGCGAACTTTATGCCAATCCTTCGGCCAGTCAGGCCATGCTGGATGACGCAGCGTTTAATCTGGAAGCATGGCTGGCCAACGAAATCGCCTCGGAATTTGCCCGGGCCGAGGGCGCTGCTTATGTCGGCGGCACCGGCACCAACCAGCCCAAGGGCTTCCTGAGCGTGCCCACCGCGTTGACCACGGATGCCACCCGCGTGTTTGGCACGTTGCAGCATGTGGTCAGCAACAACGCTACCGGCTTTGATATTTCGCCGGAACTGAAGCTGATCGATCTGGTGCATGCACTGCGCCCCGGCCATCGTCAGGGCGCGGTGTTTGTCATGAATTCGTCGACGCTGGCGGTGGTCCGCAAGCTGAAGGCGGCGGACGGCAGCTTCTTGTGGCAGCCGGGCATCATGGAAGGCCAGCCGGCCCGCCTGCTGGGCTATCCGGTGGTCGAAGCCGAAGACATGCCCGATGTCGCTGCCAACGCGTTCCCGATTGCGTTCGGCAACTTCCAGAACGGCTATCTGATCACGGAACGGGCATCGACCTCGATCCTGCGCGATCCTTACACCAACAAGCCGTTCGTGAACTTCTACGCGACGAAGCGGGTTGGCGGCCAGGTGCTGGATACCGACGCGATCAAGCTGCTGAAGATATCGCTGTAACATCAATCGACACATGATCTGATGCACCGAAAGCCCCTCCTCTTCAGGGGAGGGGTTGGGGTGGGGCCTGTCCAGTTTACGCAGCGTTGCGTCCGGACGAGAAGCCCCACCCCCCAGCCCCTCCCCTGAAGAGGAGGGGGGAAGAATCAGTTCATGTGAGGATTGATCTAATCGCGTCCCCCCGGCCTGCTTGCTCTCACGAGCGCAGGCCGGTTACGCCCGCGCTGCCAAAGGTTTCCCCTCCTGCCCAAGGCGGCGTGGGCGTTCTTCATTCCCCTCGGGTTTTGGCCCTCACAGAAGAGCCTGACCGACAAATCGTCGGGTCGGTCTGGCGGGCCTTTTTCGCGCCAGCTTCGTCGCGACTTTGCCACGATGAACCACATCGCGGCTGCAATCGCTCCTCACTGACCCAAAAAATTCCTCACCAGCCCTCAACCGCCGATTTGTCGGTCAGGCTCTTAGAAACGGAGACCGCCATGAAGCGGGCAATCATCACGACCTCGGCGCTGGCACCCGCCGCGCTGGCGGAGCTTAAAGACTGGCTAGGCATTACCGTCACCAGCGAAGATGCCGCCCTGACCACGCAATTGCGCGCGGCGCTGGAAAGCTGCGAGGCGTTCACCGGCGTGGTGCCGCTTGAGTGTGAGTGCGAGGAAATCCTGCCGGTCTGCGGCGATTGGATGCGGCTGGAAGCCAGCCCGGTATCCGCGCTGACCGGCGTGCAGGCGATACCGGCCCAAGGCGCTCGCACTACATTGGCGACGACTGACTATGCGCTCGATTTCGCCACCGATGGCGCGGGGCGGGTGCGGGTGTTCAACCCCGGTTTGGCCCAGCGCATAGCGGTGCAGTTCACCGCCGGTCTGGCACAATCGTGGACGGCGCTGCCCGATGGCATACGGCACGGCGTGATCCGTCTGGCGGCGTATCAATACCGCCAGCGCGAAGGCGACAATGCCGTGCAGAGCCCCCCGGCGGCGGTTGCGGCTCTGTGGCGGCCATGGCGAAGGATGCGCCTGTTGTGATTACCGCGACGACGCAGCCCGACTTCGAACAGCTCGCCGCAAACCTTGCCGGGCAAGCCAAAGCGCTGGCCGAAGCTCAAACCGCCGCCGCTGCGCTCGAATCCCGGAACGATCCCCTCCGCTGGCGTCAGGCAGACCTGCTCTGGCCTCTGTTCACGAAAGGCTGAACGCTCATGGAAATTGCCCTGCGATCGGCGTTGCTCGCGTGGTTGGCGGCGGACAGCACCTTGTCGGCCTCGCTTAACGCCATCGTCGAGGAAGCCCCTTCGCGCGCCGCGCTGCCGTGGCTGGCGATTGTCGCCAGCGCCGGGGCGGACTGGAGCACCAAGGACAGCGACGGTCGCGAAATTCGGCTGGCGCTCGAACTGCATTGCCGGGGTGATCGGCCTGACACTGCCGCCGATCTGGTGCGCGCGCTGGAACTGCGGGTGGCCAGCCTGCCGCGCAATCACGCCGCGTTCTCGCTCGTCACCGTCCAGTTCCTGCGCTCCCGTGCTGAACAACGCGCCGGGAATACCCGCGCGATCCTGATCGAATACCGTTTCCGCGCCCTCGCGGCGTAATTTTCCCCTTCATCAAAAGGAGCCAATCCCATGGCAGCTCAAAAAGGCGCAGCCTTCCTGCTCAAGATTTCCAACGGCGCGGTCCCGGCGGTTTACCAGACCGTCGCGGGCCTGCGCACGACGCAGATGTCGATTACCGGCGATACCGTGGTGATCACCACCAAGGATAGCGGCGGCTGGCGCGATCTGCTCAGCGGCGCGGGCGTCCGGCAGGTTTCGGTCAGCGCGGCGGGCATTTTCCTGGGCAGCGCCGCGGAAAACCAGCTGCGCAGCAACGTGCTGTCCGGCAATATCGACGATTATGAACTGAGCTTTGAAGACGGCGCGAAAATGCGGGGTAAGTTCCTGCTCCAGCGCCTCGATTATTCAGGCGATTTCAACGGTGAGCGCAACTATTCGATGGTGCTCGAAAGTTCGGGCGCGGTGGTGGCTTCGTGACGGCCAATACGCTGAGGGGTGAAGCCTCGTTGCTGATTTGCGGCACGGAACGCCTGCTCCGCCCCAGCTTCACCGCGTTGGTCGCGGCGGAGGATGAACTGGGCCCGCTGTTCGCGCTGGTCGAACGCGCGGCATCGGGCCAGTTGCGGCTGGCCGAAATGGCGGCGCTGTTCTGGCACTGCTTGGCGGATCGCGGCGGCCTGACGCGTGAAGCGGTCGAACAGGCGGTCACCGAGCTTGGCCTTGCCCAAAGCGCCAAGCCGCTGCGCAGTCTACTGGGCCAGATTTTACAGGGTGCAGGGTGAGTGATGATCGCTTTGGCACGGCGGCGCTGCGCCTGAACGCCTTGGCCGCGCGCGCTTTGGGGTGGCGGCCCGCTGAATTCTGGGCGGCCACCCCGGCGGAACTCGCCACGATTCTGATGCCGCCCGGCCAGACCGGCGAAGCGGTAACCCGCGATGATCTCGCCCGAATGATGGAGCTGCCTAATGACTGACACCGTCAACACGCTGCTGGTCGATGTGCGTGCCAGTACGCAGGGTTTTGCGCAGGATGTCGCGCAGTTGCGCGGCACTTTCGATGGCACGCTGGTCGATGGCTTTTCCAAGGCCGGTGATGTGCTGGAGCGCGGCCTGCTCGGCGCGATCCGCAAGGGCAGCCTGGGTTTTGAGGACTTGCGGCGCATGGCGCTGGGCGTCCTCGATCAGATCGCCTCGCAGGCGCTGCAATCGCTTTTTTCGGGCGGCGGTGGGGGAGGTGGCGGTGGCGGTATCGGCGGGCTGTTCAATTTGGGTAGCATCCTCGGTTCGGTGCTGGGTCTGCCCGGCCGGGCAACGGGCGGTCCGGTGGCACCCGGCAAAGGCTATATGGTCGGCGAGCGCGGGCCGGAACTGTTCGTGCCGACCAGCGCTGGCCGCATTGACGCCGCGCCATTCGGCGGAGCGGGCCGCGACGTGCGCATCGCGATTTCCGTCAACGCCCCGACCGGGCCTGCCGCCGCGCAAGCCCTGCAGCGATCATCGCGCCAAGTCGCCAGCGCCGTCCGCCGCGCCTTGCGCGAATTTTAGGGGATATAGACAATGGCCTTCTGGCTTGCCGACGTCCGAGAGGGGCAGGAAACCGACTGGATTCAGCGCTTTGATCCGCGCTTCTGGACGGTCAATTTCCCTCGCCCGATGATGGCCTCTGTCGTGACCACTGCGCCCGATGCCTTGCGCATCGACGCGGTGTTCATGATCACGGGCGATCTCGCCGGGCTGATCTGGGACAGCGTGGACGGCCTCGATCACCCGCTGCTCAGCTATCGCACCGACAGGGATTATACCGGCGCGACGCTGGCGTTCCGCTGGCGCTCAAGCGGCGTGGTGCCGCTGGATGCTGTCAACGGCCCGACACTGACGATTGAGGGCAAGGACGCCGGCGGCACGGCGCGC
>JBDUBN010000539.1:0-2027 GCA_040004085.1 Novosphingobium sp. | reverse complement strand
GTTGGCGGCCTTGGCCCCGATGACCTTGTCATTGCGCTGATTTCCGGCGGTGCCTCGGCCCTCCTAACTTTGCCGCGCGAGCCACTGACACTTGCCGACAAGCAGGCGGTAAACCGCTCCCTGCTGGCGGGCGGTGTCGGGATCGGCGAAATGAACCTTGTCCGCAAGCGGCTGTCCATAATCAAAGGCGGCTGGCTGGCAGCGGCAGCAGCACCCGCGCGCGTGGTGACCCTGACGATCAGCGACGTTCCGGGCGACGACCCGGCTGACATCGGATCCGGCCCGACGATCCCGGATGAAGGCACCAATGCTCAGGCGCAGGCAATCCTCGTCCGGCACGGCATCACGATGCCGGATGCCGTGCGCCATCTGCTTGAACAGCCGGACCCGCCCCGCCCCGTCGCTCCCGCCGGATCGGAAGTCCACGTTATCGCCGCACCGGTCGACTCCCTGCGCGCCGCTGCGGAAGTATCGCGGGCGGCGGGTATTCCCGCGATCGTACTCGGCGATCGGATCGAGGCGGAAAGTCGCGAGGTGGGGCGGATGCTTGCCGGCATTGCCCTGTCCGTGCGCAGCCACGCCATGCCTGCGCCTCCGCCGCTGCTGCTGCTTTCGGGCGGGGAGACCGCCGTTACCATCGGCAGCGGTCCCGCCGGGCGCGGCGGGCGCAACATGGAATGCGCGCTGGCCTTCGCGCTCGCAGCGCAGGAGGCGCCGCACATCTGGGCGCTGATGGCGGACAGTGACGGGATCGACGGCACCGAGGACGCGGCGGGTGCGGTGATCGGCCCGGATACCTTGGAGCGCGCGCGGCAGGCGGGGCTCGATCCCGCGCAGCACCTTGCCGGACATGACAGCTACACGTTGTTTGCGGCCACCGGAGAACTGCTGATCCCCGGCCCTACCGGCACCAACGTCAACGATATCCGCGCGGTGCTCATCTGCTGAGGCGGGCGTAATATGCGCAAGATCACAGCGGCCCGAAGAAATCCCCCAGTCTGGCCATAAGCTCCGCAGGCGGCTGCGCATGGTCCCAGCGGCGACCGACGCCCAGCCCAGTCCGCTGGCGCAGCGCGACCATCATCTCGGTATAGGCAAGCACCACCGCCACGCAGTCCATGACGGCGGCTCCGTCCAGACGGTCGATCTTCTGCGCCGCCAGCACTTCCGTGAACACGCCCTCTGCCGGGATGATCAGGTCGGCTCCGTCCGCTATCGCGCGCCGCGCCGTGTGGCTGAAGGCATCGATGACGCCCTGCGGTTCTTCAAAAGCAGCGGTCAGCACAAATTCGGTGATCGGCGGATCGAGCGGATAGATGCCCGCGATCCGCCCGCCCAGCCCGTGCCGCTCGACCTGCTCGGCCAGCCGCACGCGGTTTTCCGGTGCCAGCGTGATTAGCGCGGTCTTCCGGGCCAGCGAGCAGCCGACCAGCAGCGATGCCTCCAGCATCGAAGTGACCGGGATGTTCACGATCGAGCGGGCCTGCTGCAGCAGCGGTTCGGCAAAGGTGGCAAAGGCAACCGCGTCGAAATTCTCGCGCTCTGCCTGCGCCACCAGCTTTAGCGCCTGATCGTGGATGCGGTACTTGGCATAAGGATAGCGCAGCACCTCGGCGGGAGACTGGCCGGCGTAAGACCCGGCGGGAACCCCATGCAGCACCACCTCGGTACCGGGCGAGACCAGCCCCGGCACCCGCGCAGCCAGCGCCGCGCCATAAGCGCCCAGCGTTTCGAGCGAGGCCATCGACTGGTGCCAGATGCGCATAGCCTGCCCTCCCTTCAGTAAGTCGAACGTCCGCCGGTCAGGTCGAAGACCGCGCCAGTCGTATAGGAACATTCCGCCGAGACCAACCAGGCCACCATCGCGGCGAACTCGTCGGGGTTCCCGGCCCGTCCCATCGGGATCTTGGCCTTGATCGCATCCATCAGCCCGGGGGCCAACCGCGCCTTGGACACCTCGTGCATCGGGGTTTCGAAGATCGTCGGTGCAACAGCATTGACCATGATGCCGAACGGCCCCAGCTCCT
>JBDUBN010000538.1:0-2027 GCA_040004085.1 Novosphingobium sp. | reverse complement strand
CCTCGATCCGTTCGATGAGCAATGTGCTCGGCCACTTGCGCAAGGTCGGCTCGCTCAGCGGGGTCGAGGACCAGCTGGCCGACTTTGCCGAACGCCAGCAGGTGGTCGACAAGGATCGCTTCGACGCGCTCGAAGCTCGTTACGCCACGCCCGCCAGCAATTGACATGACCCGCGCTTCGGCCTTGGTGCGTGGCTATGCGGACTGGGGCGAAGGTCAGGTCCATTACCGCCACGTGGGCAGCGGACCTGCGGTCATCCTGCTGGGCGGGGCGCCGCGTAGCGGGGGTCAGTTCGAACCGGTAATCGAACAGCTGGCCGCTGCGGGACTGCATGCCGTCGCCCCCGATATCCCCGGTTTCGGGGCATCCTCGCCCTTTCCCGTCGGCTCGTCGATGGAAGATATCGCCGCGTTCCTGTTGCCTGTGCTTGATGCACTCGGCGTGGAACGCGCCGTCCTGTTCGGACTCCATTCGGGAGGCAAGCTTGCCGCCGCATTTGCCGCCGGCCATCCCGACCGCACCGCCGGGCTGATCGTCGCGGGCAAAAGCCACAGCATCGGCGTCGATCAGCAACACCGCAACCGCACCGTGCGCGAAGTGGTGGTCGAGCGCTACTTTGCCAATGGCGCGGACGAGGTCGACGGCCCCGACCCACTGCGCGGCTGGACCGCCCAGTGGCGCAACCTGACAAAGCTGTGGTGGGACGATGCCATTCACTTTGCCGATGACAAGGTCACGATGCTCAAGGCTTTGGAAGCCCGGATCATCGACGACCTTTCCGCGCGCCGTACCGTGCGCGATTTCTACGCTGCCAACTTCGCCTTCGACTTTTCCGCCGCGCTGGCCGCAGCGCGCTGTCCGTCGTTGATCGCCGAGATCACCAGCCCGGCAGAGGACGCAGCGATCGGTCGCCAGGGCGGGGGCCTGGCCGCGATCATGGCCGATGCCCGCGTGATCGAACTGCCTGAAACTGATCCGCTGGGCGTGTACTTTCACGTCGGGTTCGAAGCGGTATCCAGCCTGATCACGGGGTTCGTCGCCGGGAATTCCGGTTAATCAATCCACCGTAACCGCGATGGATGATGGCTGCCTGCTTTTGGTAGGACCATTTCGGAAATCTGCTCGCTATAACGGTTCCCTACAGGGAGCGATCAATGCGTGTAATCGAATGCGACGTGGCCATCATCGGCGGCGGTCTGGGCGGGTTGACTGCGGCGCTGCGCGTCGCAGAAGGCGGCAAGACCGTCATCGTGTTCGAGAAATCGCCCGAGGACCGCTACGTCAACAACACCCGCGTCTGTGCGGGCGTGTTCCACCTGGCGCTCACCGACATCACCGCCGATGAAGACCTGCTGGTCGACAAGATCACCACGATCACCGGCGGCATGGCCGAGCCCGAGCAGACCCGCGCGGTTTCGCGCGATTCGCGCCGGGCGGTCAAATATCTCCAGTCCAAGGGCGTGCGCTTCATGCGCGGCAGCCCAGAGCCGCACCACAACTATGTGCTGACCCCGCCCGCGCTGATTCGCGTCGGCCTGCAATGGGAGGGCCGCGCAGGCGACGTGCTGCTGCGTACGCTCGATGCCGAACTGACGAAGCTGGGCGGGACCGTGCAGCGCGGTCACGCCGTGACAGCGATCACCAGTGAAGCCGGCGCAGTCACCGGGCTTGAAGGAACGGCAGCCGATGGCGCGTTCACCGTGCAGGCCGCCAATGTCATCATCGCTGATGGTGGCTTCCCGGCAGACGAGGAAATGCTGCGCAAGTACATCACCCCCGCTCCGGACAAGGTACTCCAGCGCAATACCCGCAAGGGCGCAGGCGATGGCATCCGCATGGCCCAGGCCATCGGCGGCGCTTTGTCGGAGCGGATGGACGGCTTTTACGGCCATGTCATGCATCGCAATGCGATGACCAACGACCAGCTGTGGCCCTATCCGTGGTTCGATGACATCTGCACCAATGCGATCATCGTGCGCGCCGATGGCAAGCGGTTCTGCGATGAAGGCTATGGCGGGCCACATATC
>JBDUBN010000537.1:0-2028 GCA_040004085.1 Novosphingobium sp. | reverse complement strand
GGTGGGGGCAAGCCAGCTATCGAACTCACCCCAACAACCGCTCGCTAACAACCTTGCCCCCAGCCGTCAGCCGCACAGCGTTGCCGATTTCCTCGTCCAGTACCGGCTTGCCGAGTTCCTTGTCCCAGAACGCCGACAGGAAGTTGAACAGATTGCGCGAGAACAGCGCCGATGAATCCGCTGCCAGATGCGCCGGGGTGTTCGAATAGCCCATGATCTTCACGCCGTGCCGCACAACTACTTCGTCAGGCACCGAACCTTCGACATTCCCGCCCTGCGCCACAGCAAGGTCAAAAATCACGCTGCCTGGCTTCATCGTCGCGATTTGCGCGTCAGTGATGAGGCGCGGCGCGGCGCGGCCGGGGATCAGGGCGGTGGTGATGACGATATCCTGCTTGGCAATGTGCGCGGATACCAGTTCGGCCTGAGCCTTCTGGTATTCGTCCGACATCTCGGTCGCATAACCGCCCGCGCCTTCGCCCTCGATACCGGCGACAGTTTCGACGAACACCGGCTTGGCGCCCAGCGACATGATCTGCTCTTTGGTAGCAGAGCGCACGTCAGTAGCGGAAACCTGCGCGCCCATGCGCCGCGCGGTGGCGATGGCTTGCAGGCCAGCGACGCCCACGCCCATGACAAACGCCTTGGCCGCACTGATCGTGCCAGCCGCCGTCATCATCATCGGAAACGCGCGGCCATAAAGGTTCGCAGCCTCAATCACGGCCTTGTAGCCGGACAGATTGGACTGGCTCGACAAGATATCCATCGATTGCGCGCGGGTGATGCGCGGCATGAATTCCATCGCCAGCGCCTCAAAACCAAGTTCGGCATAGCTATCAATGCGCGCGCGCTGAACAAAAGGGTCAAGGCCAGCAACGATCCACGCGCCCTGATGCGCGCCGGACAGCGCCGTCAACTCCGGCCCCTGTACGCCGAGCACAATGTCCGCCCCGGTGACCGCACCAGTGCTGACTTCTGCTCCGGCAGCCGCATAGTCCTCATCAGAGATCGACGCACCAAGGCCCGCACCGGTTTCCACCGCGACGCTGGCGCCAAGGGCGATGAACTTCTTAACCGTTTCAGGCGTGGCGGAAACACGGGCTTCCCCGCTCGCCCGCTCTTTCAGAACGGCGATGCGCAACGTGCTGGCCATATCGCGCTCAGGAGATCAGTTTGATGACGACAGCCGCGATAATCGCGATCGCCGGGATCGCGTATTTGATGATCGTGACGAACCCGCCGTAAGTCGCTTCGGCGGCCTGCATGTCATTTCCTGATGCCATCGGAAAATTCCCCAATTTCGCGCCCCGTGCTGGGGCCTGATGCTTGTGACGGTCGCTCTAGCGTCACCTGCGATCGTTCTCAAGCGGGAAGCGCCGCGCCTGCCGAAAGGAACAGGCTTAATCGCCCGTTTACTCATTTGCGTTATTTCCAATCCGCGAAACCAGCCGGTTTTTGGGAACAGACTGCAAATGCCAGAATTCGAACAGCGACTGTTGATGCTGATCGACGATGAGCCGGCGCAATGCCGGTTGATCTCGGCGCTTGCCGCGCGTGAAGGCTGGCGCACGATCGTCGTGCAGGATTCCGAAACCGCGATTGCCACGCTCGGCACCCGGCAAGGGATGCAACTGGGCGCGATCATTCTGGATCAATGGGTTCCGGGGGACGAGGCCTGCTCGTTGATCGGCGAGTTGAAGGCGCGCCGCCCGGCCCTGCCGATCCTGATGCTGACCACCAGTGCCTCGCCGTTGCTGGCGGTTGAGGCGATGCGCGCCGGGGCGACTGATTACCTCGTCAAGCCCGTCGCACCAGACCGCCTGATGCTGGCCCTGCGCACGGCCACCCGCCGCGAAGCCCCGCGTGACGAACTGGCACCGCTTACTGAAAAAATGCACGCCAGCCTCGATTTCGATTCGATGATCGGCGCGGCTCCCACATTCCGCACTGCGCTGGCGGTCGCCGCCAAGGCAGCGCGCGGCCACGGGCCGGTACTGATCGAGGGCGAAAGCGGCACCGGCAAGGAAA
>JBDUBN010000536.1:0-2030 GCA_040004085.1 Novosphingobium sp. | reverse complement strand
CTCAAGAAGAAGCTGCAGCGCGAAGGCGTGTATCGCGAGATGAAGCTTCGTCGTCACTACGAGAAGCCGTCGGAAAAGCGCGCCCGTGAAAAGGCTGCCGCTGTCCGTCGTGCTCGCAAGATGGACCGCAAGCGCCTTGAGCGTGACGGCGGCAAGTAGGCTGCGTTAAGGCCCCGTTATCGGGGCTTGCTCCTGACTTCAGGTTGGGCCAAGAGGGCGCGGTTTCAATTCCGCGCCCTTTTTGCTGTGTTTTTATTGCTCTGTTTCTGGCCGGCAAGCTGGTGTGCACCGACGGTTGCTAAGGACGATTCGATGACCGAGATTACCCGCGTTCCACTCCAGCCCATCGCCAAAGGTTCGGTCCGTAACCTGTGGCTGGGCGTTGTTGTCGCAGTCGCTGCTGCGGGCGGACTGGCCTGGGCCTCGATGCCGCCGCTGGTGAAGGTGCAGACCGTGACCAAGGGCGAAGGTCCATCGCCGGTGATGTCCGACGTCGCGCTGATCAATTACAAGGGCACGCTGAACAACGGCAAGGTTTTCGATTCTGCCGAACGCGCGCCCCTGCCGCTGGCTGGCGTAATTCCCGGCTTCACCAAGGCATTGTTGCAGATGCAGAAGGGCGGCAAGTACCACGTCGTGATTCCGGCCCGGCTGGCTTATGGCGCCAAGCAGGCAGGCGAGATTCCGCCAAACAGCGACCTGACGTTTGATATTGAGCTGCTTGGTTTCATGAACTTTGAACAGTTCCAGCAGCAGCAACAGATGATGCAGCAGTTGCGCGCGATGCAGTCGCAAAAGCAGGGCGCTGGCGGCGCCGGCGGCGAATTGCCACCGGGCGCGATGCTGCCGGGCGGAATGCCCGAAGGCGCTCCTCAGCCGTAAGCCACGCTGGGGCATTGAACTAAACTCAATGCCCCCAAACCCCGTCTGCTCTGAGCTTGTCGAAGGGTTGTTTTTCTTCTTGAAGTTGGCGCAAGGTCCAGAAAAAGGACAGCCTTTCGACAAGCTCAGGGAAGCGGGTTTTGAGAGTAATTGCTACCCTTTGATATAAGGTTTGCAGGAAATGTCGGTCGATACCGCAACCGTCGCCAAGATCGCCGCGCTGGCGCGGATCAAGGTGAGCGATGAAGAAATTGCCGCGATGGTGCCCGAACTGAACGGCATCCTCGCCTGGGTCGAGCAGTTAGGCGAAGTCGACGTGACCGGCGTTGAGCCGATGACGGCGGTGATCCCCAACGCATTGCGCCTGCGCGCCGATGTAGTGAATGCCGATCCGCTGACCGGCGGCGGCATCCGCGATGCGGTGCTGGCGAACGCTCCGGCGGCGGAGCATGGCTTTTTTGGCGTGCCGAAGGTGATTGAGTAATGACCGACACGACAATTACCCAGCTTGGCGTTGCCGCCATCCGCGATGGCGTCGCTGCGGGCACGTTCTCCGCCGTTGAAGTGGCAGAGGCGTTCAACGCCAATGTCGCCGCTGCGCAAGGTGCACTGAACGCCTTTATCGTCACCACGCCTGAGAAGGCGCTGGAAGCCGCGCAGGCTGTCGATTCTGCCCGCGCTGCCGGACAGCCGCTCGGCAAGATGGCCGGTGTGCCGATAGGCATGAAGGACCTGTTCGCCACCAAGGGCGTGGCGACCACGGCGGCCAGCCACATGCTCGAAAGCTTCAAGCCCGAATACGAAAGCACGGTCAGCGCCAAGCTGTGGCAGGCAGGGGCAGGGATGCTCGGCAAGCTGAACCTTGACCAGTTCGCCATGGGTTCGTCGAACGAAACCAGCTACTTCGGCAACGTTGTGTCCCCGTGGAAGCGCAACGACGGCGGCAACGCGGCAATCGCACCGGGCGGCTCATCCGGCGGCAGCGCGGCGGCGGTTTCCGCCCGGCTGTGCCCGGCGGCGACCGGCACCGATACCGGCGGCTCGATTCGTCAGCCCGCCGCGTTCACTGGCATTTCGGGCATCAAGCCGACGTATGGCCGCTGCTCGCGCTGGGGCATTGTCGCCTTCGCCAGTTCGCTCGATCAGGC
>JBDUBN010000146.1:0-6740 GCA_040004085.1 Novosphingobium sp. | reverse complement strand
GACATCGCCGCGCCGTTCAGCGCAACGCCGTCGCCGCGTTCGAAGTCGATGGTGATGTATTCGGGCGCGTCGGGCGCGTCTTCCGGGTTGACCGTGCGGCTATAGACATAGTCCGGCACTTCGCCCCACGGGTCTTCCAGCACTTTGCCCTCTGACGAAGTGTGCAGCAAGTTGGCGTCGGTGGAGAACGGGCTTTCGCCGCGCTTGTCCTTGGGCACCGGGATCTGGTGCTGTTCAGCCCAGGCGATCAGCGCGGTGCGGCTGGTCAGATCCCATTCGCGCCACGGAGCGATCACCTTGATGTCAGGGGCGAGGGCGGCGACGCCCAGCTCGAAACGCACTTGATCATTGCCCTTGCCCGTTGCGCCATGCGCCACGGCATCGGCACCGGTGGCACGGGCGATTTCGACCAGTCGCTTGGAAATCAGCGGCCGGGCGATCGACGTGCCGAGCAGGTAGTCGCCTTCGTACCGGGCATTGGCGCGCATCATCGGGAATACGAAATCACGGACGAATTCTTCGCGCAAGTCGTCGATAAAGATGTTTTCCGGCGTCACGCCCATCATCACTGCCTTGGCGCGGGCCGGTTCCAGCTCACCTTCCTGACCCAGATCGGCGGTGAAGGTCACCACTTCGCAGCCATAGGTCACCTGCAGCCATTTCAGGATTACCGACGTGTCGAGGCCGCCCGAATAGGCGAGGACGACTTTCTTGATATCCGACATGGCTTAACTCCGGTGATATGCGCGGGGCGCGCCTATCAGGCGAAGCGGGAAGGTGCAACTGTTGGCCTATACCTTGGGCTCAAGATGCCAGACGGGTGCCTCGTCCAGTCCCGCCAGTCGGGCAGTTTCCTGCTGGATGTAATCGCGCGTCATCGGTAGATTGCCGTGGCGCTTAACCGTCTGGACGTGGAAGTTGACGAGATTGCCGCTGCGGAAGCCTTGCTCCGCGCCGACAAGATAGAACTGCCACATGCGAAACATGCGGGCGTCGAACAGCTTGGTGATTTCCGTCTGATGCAGGGTCGTGCGGCGATACCACTCGGCCAGCGTATAGGCGTAGTGCATGCGCAGCACTTCGAAGTCTGAAACTTTCCAACCAGTGTGTTCGGTGGCGGTCACGACTTCGCTGATCGACGGCAAATGGTGGCCGGGGAAGATATAAGTCCGCGCCCATTTGTCGCTCGGCCCGGATTCGCCCGCCTTGCCGATTGTGTGGGTGAGCATGACGCCATCGTCGGCCAGCAGGTCATAGGTCTTGGCGAAATATTCGTTGTAATGCGGTGCACCGAGGTGCTCGATCATGCCGACGCTGGAGATGCGGTCAAATGTGCCGGTTACGTCGCGGTAGTCCATCAGCTTGAACTTGACCTTATCCGCCACACCCGCCGCCTCAGCACGTTCATTGGCAAAGGCGACCTGATCGGGGGCGAGGCTGACACCGAGCACTTCGCAGCCGTAATGGCGGTTGAGATACAGCCCGAGACCGCCCCAGCCGCAGCCGATATCGAGCACCCGCATGCCGGGGCCAAGCCGCAGCTTGGCGGCAATCAGCGCTTTTTTGTCGAGCTGCGCGCGTTCCAGACTGTTGGCCGGATCGCGGTAATAAGCCATCGAGTAAAGTCGGTCTTCATCGAGGAACAGTTCGTAGAACTCTCGCGTCAGACCATAATGGTGCAGGACATTCTTGCTGGACCGGGACCGTACGTTGGCTTGATCGAGCCGCGATTCCACCTTGTCGATGAGTTGACGCACCCTGCCGCGCGGTTTGAACGCGCCGGGTTTACGGTTGGCCTGATCCATGACGAACAGCACGAAATCGCGGATATCGTGCGGCGGTTCGACCACCATTCGCCCGTCGGTGTACGCCTCACCAGCGCCGAGGCGGGGGTTTTTGGCGATGTGCAGCGCGGCGCTCTTGTCGGTGAAGCGGATATTGAGCGGGTCGCCCGTGCCGTCGCCGTATTCGTAAACTTTGCCGTCGTAATCGGTGACGATCAATCGGCCATGATTGACCATCGAGCGAAGCATTTTATCGAGAAGCCACATAGGGCTTTTCTATGCGCTGCTGCGCTCAGGGCAAGCGCCAAATTTAGCCGAGCCAGCCTGCCAGCGACGCCAGTTGCCACAGGCCAAGCGCAAGGAACAACAGCGCCGCTATGCCGCGCGCTGCTTTCAGCGAGATGTAGCGGACCAGCGCCTCGCCGAAAAACACTGCCGGGCCATCGGCGATCATCATGCCCAGCGTAGTGCCAGCTGCGACGATGGTGACACTGTGATAATGGGCGGCAAGGGCGATGGTGGCGATCTGGGTCTTGTCGCCGATTTCGACGAGGAAGAACGCTACCAGCGTGGTCAGGAAGGCCCCGCCGCGTGCTTTGATCGCGGTTTGCTCATCGCCATCCAGTTTGTCCGGCACCAGCGTCCACGCGGCCATGGCGATGAACCCAAGAGCCACGGCGGCGCGGAACCACGGCGCTTCCAGCACGCCCGCGACTTCACTGCCGAGCAGCGCGGCCAGCAGGTGATTGGCGACCGTGGCCGCGAAGATGCCCGCCAAAACTGTCCATGGCTTGCGGAATCGCGCCGCCAGCAGAATCGCAAGCAGCATGGTCTTGTCGCCAATTTCAGCGAGGGTGACGACGGCGGTGGAGGCCAGCAGAGCGCTGAGGGATTCGGCTATCATTGCCGCGCGAGGTAGAGCACGTCGCGCGGCTGGGAAAGCAGATGCTGGCCCGAATCGATGAACAACGTCTCGCCGCTCGTTAACCAACCCTCGCTGAGGAACACGGCGGCGTCGGCCAGTTCCGCCGGGTCGGTCAGCCGACGAAGCAGGTTCATCCGCCCGCTGATTTCATGTTCTCCGGCAACTTGATCAAAGCTGGGCAGCATCGCGCCGGGGGCGAGGCCATAGACACGGGTTTGCGGGTCGGTTTGTGCCATGGCCAGCATTTTGACCGAGGCGGCGAGCGCGTTCTTGGCCATCGAGTACGAGAAGAAATCCGGGTTCGGGTTGGCGATCTTCTGGTCGAGGAACTGGATGACTCGGCGGGGTGGTTCGGCATTCGCATGGGCGAGAAATGCTTGCGCCATGCGGGTTGGCACTTCGGTATTGATCGCCATGACCTGAGCGAACACCACAGGATCGAGCGCTTCGGCGGTATCCAGTTCAAAGACTGCCGCGCAATTGATCAGCACTTGCCAATTCGGCAGGCGCGCGGCGAGTTCTCGAACCATGGTGACCGCCGCATCGCCATCGGCAAGATCGCAGTGGATGGTTTCGGCGGACGGAAGTTCGCTCGCCAGCGCCAGTGCTGCGTCGCGCGATTGGCCGTAGTGAATCACAACATGCCAGCCCTCTGCCGCAAACCTGCGGGAAAGCGTTGCGCCGATCCGTTTGGCACCGCCGGTGATGAGAACTGCAGGAAGCATCAGTCAGGGCAAAGCACAGCAGGGCGGTGGAGGGAAGCCCTAACCCAGCGCCGCCTGCTTTTCATCCGCCAAACGGTCCAACTCCGCGCGGCTCATCTTGGTGGCGGAGGTCTTGAGCTGGCCGCAGGCGGCGTCGATGTCACGCCCGCGCGGGGTGCGGATGGGGGCGCTAATCCCGGCGTCGAACACGATGGCCGAAAAACTGCGCACGCGTTCGGGCGTTGAGCATTCATAGATCGCTCCGGGCCAGGGATTGAACGGGATCAGGTTGACCTTGGCCGGCAGACGATAGCGCTTGATCAGCCGCACCAGTTCGCGGGCGTCGTCGTCGCTGTCGTTCTTGTCCTTCAGCATCACGTATTCAAAAGTGATGCGCCGCGAATTCGATGCGCCGGGGTAATCCGCGCAGGCCTGAAGCAGTTCTTCCAGCCCGAATTTGCGGTTGATCGGCACGATCTCGTCGCGCACTTCCTTGTTGGTGGCGTGCAGCGAAACCGCCAGATTAACGCCGATTTCCTCACCGCAACGCGCCATCAGGGGCACCACGCCGCTGGTGGAAAGTGTGATGCGGCGCTTGGACAAAGCAAGCCCGTCGCCGTCCATGATCAGTTTCAGCGCGTCGCGGACGTTGTCAAAATTATACAGTGGTTCGCCCATGCCCATCATGACGATGTTGGTAAGCAAGCGGCCATCGGTGACCGCGCTCTCCTCATCTTCAATGTCGGGATCGATATCCAGCCCGTCCATCCGGCCCTTCGGCCATTCGCCCAATTCGTCGCGCGCCAGCATCACCTGACCGACGATCTCGCCCGGCGTCAGGTTGCGGACCAGTCGCATGGTGCCGGTGTGGCAGAATCGGCAGTTGAGCGTGCAGCCGACCTGACTGGAAACGCACAACGTGCCGCGCATGTCGTCGGGGATGAACACCATCTCGTATTCGTGGCCGTCGTCGGTGCGGAGTAACCATTTGCGGGTGCCGTCGCTGGACAGCTGGGCGACGACCACTTCAGGCCGACCGACCACAAACCGCGCGTCCAGCCATGGGCGCATGGTCTTGGCGATGTCGGTCATCGCTTCGAAATCGGTGACACCGCGGTGGTAGAGCCAGTGGTAGACCTGCTTGGCGCGCAGCTTGGCGGCTTTGGAATCCAGCCCTGCGGTTACGAACAGTTCGGCGATGCGCGCGCGCGGCAGGCCGAGCAGGTCTACCCGCCCGTCGCTGCGAGGTGTGACGTCGCGTGGGACCGGGACCGGATCAATTAGGCCGGGGATAGCCATGAGTTGTGTGTTTGCCATGAAGCCGCGCGATATAGGGTGCGCCCCCCGTTTTGGCTATAGCCGTGCTTTGGCTACCGTAATGCCGCGCAGCCGATCATCGCCGCGTCCATCGCGGTGGCCGCGCCCTCAAGCCGATATGTGCTGGCGAACAACCGGCCTCGCTCATCGCGCGCGCTGATCGTCATGTGCGGGGCAGAGCGCATGGCCGCCACGATGGCCGCGTCCATGCGTTTGTCCGCGCCCCAGGCATCGCCGCCGCCGCCGACCAGTGCAAGCCGCTGGCCAGCGATGTGCAGCACGATGCGGGAGCCCGGAGCGAGTTTGCGCGATAGGCGAAAGTGGACTTGCCCGCGCTCACCGCGGCGGGGCCAGGATCCCACGTCCGCATAGGGCTGAAAGTCACGCGCGCGGCTGGAAGGCTCGGCCTGCGCGATGGCATAGCAGCGCGGCACCGAAGCATCGCGGAATGCGCCCCACCCAGCAAACATGCCCAGACTGTCACGGGCGAGGGCCGGGGCGGCGTTCAGCAACAGTGCGGGCAGGATGAACAGGTTGACACAGTTTACACTGTCCAGGCGGAAAAAACCGCGCTTCCGTCCCGCTCCCAGGAACGGGGCATAAAACCTGATGAATGGGCGGGACTGGCGGGTCATAACGCCAGCCTCATCGCAGAAACCGCGCGCGTAGGAAACCCGCGCTAACCCTCAAGCAGATCAAGGTAGCTGACAACATCGTTATCGGTGGCGATGAACAGACCGTCCTGTACTTCTTCCGGCTCCTCCGCCGCGCGGTGCAGCGCCTCGGCCAGCGAACCGTACATCAAAGTCGTCACCGCGCCGCCTTCGGGATTGCCGTCCAGATGATACAGCCGGACAGTAGCTCCCTCATAAGTCGTCCTCACTGGAGCAGCAGCTTCATGCCCGAAGCGGTCAGCACGGCGGCAAGGGCAGGGCGCAGGAAACCGTCCGGTGCGCGAGTGGACATCAGGCTGCCGATGATCACGCCGGGGATTGATCCGACCAGCAGATTGCCCAGCAGCAGCAGATTAACGTCTCCGATCGCCCAGTGACCAAGGCCCGCCAGCAGCGTTAGCGGCACGGCATGGGCGATGTCCGTGCCGACAATGCGCGATACCGGCAGCCGGGGATAAAGCATCAGCAGCGCGGTCACGCCGATGGCTCCCGCGCCGACGGAGGAAATCGACACCAGTGAACCGATGGCGGCGCCCAGAATGATGGTCGGCACCGCAGCACGCTTGCGGTCGATAGTGTCGTGGTGGCCCGCGAACGCGATCAGCTTGCGCTGAAACGCCGTGGCGAGCGCCGTCAGCAGCAGCATTCCGCCCAGGATCAGCAGGATGGTATGTTCGGTCGATTTGCCCAGTTTGCCAATATAGGATAGCGTCGTCAGCGTGATCGCGGCGGCGGGGAGACTGCCGCTGGCGAGCAGGCGCACGATCCGCCAGTCAACCGTATCATGCCAACCGTGTACCGCCGACCCGGCCATTTTTGTGATCGAGGCATAGAGCAGATCAGTGCCGACCGCCGTCTTGGCATTGACGCCAAACAGCAGCACCAGCACCGGCGTCATCAACGAGCCGCCGCCAACTCCTGTAAGTCCCACCAGCACGCCGACCATGAACCCGGCAATGGCGTGGAGATAGTCAAATTGCGCGATCAGACCCATGAAATCCTTATCCCCCAAAGCGCGACCGCCGGATAGCCTTATTCCCGCCACGAGTCGCGAGCGCAGCACTGACTGGCGATTGCGACCAAATTGCGGCTAGTCGAAACAATGTCTATCAAAAAAGAAGACATTGTTGGCGGGAGTAAAGTTTTGCTTTGGGTTGGCGCTGGGTTGAATGCGGAAAAATCCTCCCCGGCACGGGGAGGTGCCCCGAAGGGGCGGAGGGGTCCCACCCATCCGCCGGGCACATCATTTGCCGAGAGGTGGGCCCCCTCCGTCAGCCGCTTCGCGTCTGCCACCTCCCCGTGCCGGGGAGGATTTGCGTCAGCCTAGGGATACCCG
>JBDUBN010000145.1:0-6740 GCA_040004085.1 Novosphingobium sp. | reverse complement strand
CCGCACGATTACCGCATAGTTCTGGGCGGGGTGCCGCTGGGCGGCGCGACGATCCGGGCGGACCAGATACTGGCGATCAACGTGGGTGAGGCGCGCGAAAATCATGGTCTGATCGGCGATGCTGCGATTGACCCCAGCTTCGGCTGCCCGGCCTTGTGGATCGATCCGGCATCACGCGATCTGGCGATTGCCGAGGGTTTCCTGACTGTTGACCCCGGCACGGTCATCGCCACGCATCTGAACCAGTTGCTGGCCAATTGCCCGCAAGCTTTACTCGGCCCCGACGAAGTCCGCGCCATTCTGGACGGGGTTAAGGAACACGCCGCCGGTCTGGTCGAAACCGTCACGCCGCAACCGCTCAGCCTCGCCGCGCTGACCCGGTTGATGCGGGCGCTGCTGGAAGACGGCGTGCCGATTGGCCACCCGCTGCCGATCCTCTCCAGCCTGAGCCAAGCCGTGCAGGTGACGCTGGAACACGACCGGCTGATCGATCTGCTGCGCGCCGATCTGGGTGGGCTGATCGTCGGGCGCATCTGCTCGCCGACTGATCGTTTGCCGGTGATCACGCTGGAAGCCTCGCTGGAGGGGATGATTGTGCAGGGGCTGCACGATCCGGTGACCGGCCAGCCGGTGATCGAACCCGATCTGGCGCGCTCGATTGGCGACCGGACCGCGTATTTACTCTCCACGCGAGGACCATCCGACATTCCGCCCGCGCTGATCGTCCAGCCGCGCGCCCGCCGCGCCCTCGCCGCGCTGCTGCGCCTGCGCGCGCCGGGCTGTCTGGTCCTGTCGATTGCCGAACTGCCGCCCAGCCAGCCGATCGAAGTGATCGCGGTGATCGGCGGCGAAGAACCCACTCCCAATTACCCTGCCCTACCGCAACCCGAGGAAGCCACGATGGAAGATTTGGCCGCATGAAGCACGATCACACTGCCTTTGCCGCCGCCCGCACCGCCTATCGCGGCGATGTGGCCGACCGGGTCCGCCGGTTCCTGCCGATGGTCCGGCGGCTGGCGTGGCATGTCAATGGCTCGGGCCGACCGGGCATCGAACTGGAAGACCTGATTCAGGCCGGTCTGGTCGCGCTGACCGAATGCGCCCAGCGCCACAACGGCCCGGGCGAGGATGGCTTTGCCGCCTATGCCAAGATGCGGGTGCGCGGGGCTATGGTCGATCTGATCCGCCGCTGCCTGCCGCTGTCACGCGGCGCCAGCGACCGCCGCAAGCAACTCCGCGCCAAAGAAGAAACCCTGCGCGGCCAGCTTGGCCGTGACCCCACCAGCGAGGAACTGGCCGTGGCCATGGGCATGACGCCCGACGAACTCGCCCAGATGCGCAACACCAGCGAGCCGATGCGGTTCGAGGCGCTGGACGAGGCCTATTCGGACAGCGATCTGGCCTTTGCCGACCAAGGCCCGAACGCGCTCGAACTGCTCGCCGACGAGGAGATGCGCGAACACCTGATCCAGGCCATCGCCAGCCTGCCCGAACGGCTGCAGCTGGTGGTGCAATTGTACTTTGTCGACGAGCTAAATCTGGCCGAGATCGCGCAAGTTCTGGAGGTGTCAATCCCGCGCATCCACCAGTTGAAAGCGCAGGCATTGGGGCAGTTGAAAAAGGCGCTGGCGGGGTTTGCGGAGATTATGTGAATTATACCGTGCGGGCGCAGCTCAAATATCCTCCCCGGCACGGGGAGGTGCCCTGAAAGGGCGGAGGGGTCCCACCTATCCACAATCGCCGCGCCTGATGGATAGGTGGGACCCCTCCGTCAGCCGCTTCGCGTCCGCCACCTCCCCGTGCCGGGGAGGATTTCTCCGCGTTCAGCCCCCAACCTTCCCAACTAACACCCCAACCGTCAGCACTTGTGGCAACTGCTCCGCATCCTTGCCGGGCGCGTACCACAAGTACAGCGGTACCCCGGCGGCTCCTTGCGCGGTGAGGAAGCGGGTGATCGCCGGGTCACGGCGGGTCCAGTCGCCGACCAGCACTTTGACCCCGGCCCGCGCAAAGGCGTCGCGGACTTCGGTGCGCTCGATTGCAGCGGCTTCGTTGACCTTGCAGGTCAGACACCAGTCGGCGGTGAAATAGACGAACACCGGCTTGCCCGATGCGCGGGCGGCGGTGAGCGCACTTTCCGAAAACGGCTGGCTGGGGAGTACGCTGACGCTGGCATTATCCGCCGCCGTCTGCGCGCGGTAGGTCTGCGGCAGCACGATCAGCGCGACGGCCACCAGCGGCACAATGCCCATCAGAAATGGCTTGGTGGCGGCACGGCCCCGGCGCTGCGCGCGTCCGGTGACATACAGTACCCCAATCAACGTCAGGCATAGGCCGCCCACACTCAGGGCGAACCCGCTTCCGCCCAGCCTGCTGGTCAGCCACAGCAGCGCCAGCGCGGTCAGCGCCATCGGCACGGCCATCAACTTGCGAAACCACACCATCCACGCGCCGGGGCGCGGCAAGCGGCGGCGCAAGGCGGGAACATAGGCGAGCGCTAGAAACGGCAGGGCAAGGCCAATGCCCAGCGTCACGAACAGCGCCATCCCTTGCGCCACCGGCAGCAACAGCGCCGCGCCCATCGCGGCCGCCATGAATGGCCCGGTGCACGGCGTGGCGACAAACGCGGCGAGCGCGCCCGTGGCGAATGCGCCCTTGCTGCTGCCCGAACTGGCAAAACCGGGGATGGCAAATTCAAACAGTCCGGCAAAATTAGCCGCAATCGCGACCGCCAGCAGCAGCAGCGCCGCGACAACGCCCGGTTCCTGCAACTGGAATGCCCAGCCAACTTCCTGCCCACCCGCGCGCAGAGCCAACAGCAGAGCGCCGAGTGCTGACACCGCCAGAACCACCCCGGCGGTATAAGCCAGCCCTTCAGCCCGCGCCTCGGCCTCGCTCTCGCCAGCGCGGGCGAGGCTCATCCCTTTGAGGCTGAGGATCGGGAAGACGCAGGGCATGACGTTCAGCAGTAGCCCACCCAGCAACGCGGCAAGCAGCAGTGCGGGCAGGCTGAGCGGCTTGGCCGGGCTGGCCAGCGGTTCGCCGCCAGTCGGCACCGCGCCGGGAACGGCCTTGAATTCCACCCCGTCGCCCGCCGCATTCAGCCGGAGGACGCCGTCCAATTCGGTCGGCGTTGCGGCGGCCATGGCGGGGCGATCCAGCGTGACGATCAGCAGATCGCCCTTGCGCCGGAACTGCTGGATCGCGGCATAGGCCAGCAGGTGATCTGCCGCCGGGAACACGTGCGGTTCTTGCAAAGCCAGCGACGCGGGCAGCGGAATGCCCAGCCTGATCGTCTTGCCCTCCACCACAAAATGCACCGCTGCGCCGAGCGGGGCGGGCAATGCGGCGCGCCAGTGATCAAAGCGCGGGTCGCGGCGGGCGAGAGCGGCGGGGTCGGTAGAAACCACAAGGGTGGTCCGCAAGGTAGCCCGCTCCGGCACGCAAATCTGCTCGGTACAGGCGAGCCACTGCGCGCGCACTTCGATGGGCACGAGCCCGCCGTCCGCGCTCTTGCCGACCTTCAGCGGCACCAGCACGGCATAAGCATGCTCATAAACATGGTTCATCAGCCCGGAAATGAGCAGCGTTTGCGGCACCGGATAGCGCGGCGTTCCGGCGGTGAAGGTAGCGGCCATCTGCCAGTCGAGCTGCATCCCGTACCCGGCATCGCCCGGATTGGACCAATAGCCATGCCAGCCTGCCTCTGGCGTCATCACCAGCGCCAAAGTCGCGGTGCCGTCTGGGGCGACGGGTGCCTCTGCGACCAACTGCGCGGTGATGTGATTGGGCGCGGCCAGTGCCGGAGCTGCAACGAGTACCGCGATCAGCGCGGCCAGGTGCAACAGCAGTGCAATAAGGTGGCGATAACGCGGCATTAGCTCAGCGATTCTCCGTGTTTGCAGGCTTGCATCGCGGGCGCTGCCTCGCCAAGACTGTCCCTGCCGGTTTTGCTGGCGCTTTTCAAGGAACTCGCATGCGTCGTCGCGCTCTGGCTGCTCTGGCTTCGCTGTCGTTATTCTCTTCGTGTGTCTCGGCAAAAGACGCGCCGCCAGTTGCTGCCGCCCCGTCTGGTCCGCCACGCCTGATTGTGGCCATTTCGGTGGACCAGTTCTCTGCCGATCTGTTCGCGCAGTACCGCCAGCACTTTACCGGCGGCTTTGCCCGGCTGATGCAAGGCGCAGTGTTCCCTTCCGCCTATCAAAGCCACGCCGCGACCGAGACTTGCCCCGGCCATTCTACTCTGTTGACGGGCGCTCGGCCCGCACGGACCGGAGTGATCGCCAACACCTGGTACGACCTGACGCTAACCCGCGCCGACAAGCGCGTATACTGCGCCGAGGATGAGACTGACCCCGCCAGCACCATGCGCGATCCGGTGGTGTCGGCGCGGCATCTGAAAGTGCCGACGCTGGGCGAATACATGAAATCCGCGTGGCCGCTGAGCCGCAACGTCGCGGTTTCGGCTAAGGATCGGGCGGTGGTGATGATGGGCGGCCACCGCATCGATCAGGGCTATTGGTTCAAGAACGGCGCGTTTGCCACGTTCAAAGATGGCCAGTTGTCACCCGCAGCGGTGGCCGAAAACGCTGCACTCGCCGCGCTGATTGCCACGGGGGCCAAGCCGTTCGCCGCGCCGGTATGGTGCGGACCGCGCGACCGGGCGCTGGCAGTGGGCAAGGCTGGCAATCTGGGTTCGGGCCGATTTGCCCTGCCTCCCGGCCAGCCTGACGCCTTGCGCGCATCGCCGCGTATGGACGCCGCGACGCTCCATCTTGCCGGACGATTGGTTGACGAGATGAAGCTGGGCACAGGCCAAGCGCCCGACCTGCTTTCCGTCAGCCTGTCCGCCACCGATTATATCGGCCATACAAACGGTCACGAGGGCATGGAAATGTGCGTACAGATGGCTGAACTGGACCGCACTTTGGGCGCGTTTTTCGCGCATCTCGACAAGGCCGGGATCGACTATGCCGTGGTGCTCAGTGCCGATCATGGCGGGCTGGATCTGCCTGAGCGGCTGGACGAGCAGGCCCTGCCGCGCGCCATGCGGGTCGATCCGGCACTGATGCCCGGAGCGCTCGGCAAGGTTATCGCCGCTGCGCTCGGGCTGAATATCGACGGCCCGCTGATCTATGGCGACGGCGCATTTGGCGACTTTTACCTCTCCCGCAAATTGACCGCACAGCAGAAGGCGCAAGTCACCAATACGCTGATCGAACGCCTGCACGCCCACCCTCAAGTCGCCGCCGTGTTCACCGCGCAGCAGCTTGCTGAAACGCCAATGCCCAGCGGATCGCCGCAGGACTGGACGCTGCGGGAGCGGGCGCGGGCGAGCTTTGATTCAGGCCGTTCGGGTGATCTGGTGGTCTTGCTTGACCGCGCCGTCGTGCCGATACCGTTGCCCGCGCCGGGCTATGCCGCTACCCACGGCAGCGCATGGGATTATGACCGCCGGGTGCCGCTGTTGTTCTGGCGGCGCGGGCTGGCGGGAATGGAGCAGCCCGCGCCGGTTGAAACGGTCGACATCGCGCCAACCCTTGCCGCGCTACTGCATTTGCGCGTACCGGAGGGCAGCTTTGACGGGCGCTGTCTGGATATCGACGGCGGCGCTGGAAATACTTGCGGAGTAGCGCCATGATTTCAGCAACTCACCGCGACCTGATCATCCTCGGCGGCGGCCTCGTCGGGATGACTTTGGCGCTGGCGGCGGCCAAGGAAGGCCTGACCAGCCATGTGATCGACAAGGCCGCACCCGAAGATCTGACCGCGCCCGGAACCGATGGCCGGGCGTCGGCGATCTCGACCGCCAGCTGGAACCTGTTCGGCAATATCGGACTGGCGGACCGGCTCGAACCCCTCGGCTGCCCGATTGCGGCGATCGCGGTCACTGACGGGATGAAGCCCGGCCAGATCGACTTCCGCCCCGAACCGGGTGAAGGCTCACTTGGCCGCATGTTCGCCAACCGGGACTTGCGGCTGGCCCTGTTCGAGGCCGCGCGCGGCGAACCGGCCATCGCCTGGCACACCAGCGCCGAAGCGGAAACGCGCACTCGCGGCCCGAACGGTGTGGCGGCGACGTTGAAGGACGGACGCAAACTGACCGGCAAGCTAATGATCGCTGCCGAGGGTCGCCAGTCGCCAACCCGCGATGAGGCGGACTTTCAGCTCGCCAAGTGGGAATACAGCCACCGGGCAATGGTGACGGGGCTGTTCCATGAAAAACCGCACGACAACGTCGCGTGGGAAATTTTCTACCCCGCCGGGCCGTTCGCGTTGCTGCCGCTGCTCGATACTGAGGACGGACAGCACCGCTCCGCGCTGGTGTGGACCATCGCGGAAAAGGATGCGGCGGGCTGGACTGGCCTTTCAGACCGGGCGTTCACCGCCGAAGTGCAATCCCGGGTTCAGGACATATTCGGCAAAGTCGAACTCTCCGCGCCGCGGATGTCCTATCCACTGAACTTTCACCATTCGGGCAAGCTGGTGGCCGAGCGGCTGGCGCTGATCGGCGATGCCGCGCACGGGATGCATCCGATTGCCGGGCAGGGCCTCAATCTGGGACTGCGCGATGTCGGCGCGCTGGTGGAGGTGCTGACCGACGGCATGCGGCTGGGGCTGGACATCGGCGATGCGCAAGTGCTGGCGCGCTATGAGCGCTGGCGATCGCTCGATGCGTTCAGCGTCATGGCGACGACCGACGCGCTGACGCGGGTGTTCGGCATTCCGGGGCGGATTCC
>JBDUBN010000144.1:0-6741 GCA_040004085.1 Novosphingobium sp. | reverse complement strand
TCGATCGATGCCAAGCGCTATTTCCTGGCGACGTCAGCGCACTGGTACAATGCTGCAGGCACCGAAGTACTGGCAACCCGGCACAAGCTGGACCCGTGGGTGTTGAGCGCCGGTCTGGCATACCGCTTCTGAGCGGAAAATCCCCAGGGCTCCTGAGGCTGGAAGGACGTGAAGGCGGATTCCAGCCTCAGTTGCAAGAATCGCCAGGCAATATTTGCTCCCGCACTCCCGGGTCAGATGCCCATGTGCTTCAGATGCGGGCGCGTCAGATAATCGCAACCATGTCGGCCAGCGCCAGATCGAGCAGATGGCTCATCGCCGCGCGCGCCGCAGCTCCGTTTCGGTCGGAAATGGCATCGCACAGTACCACGTGTTCGGCCACCGGATCGCGCGGGCGCGGGTTGGCGTGCTGCTTGTAATGGGTGGTCCATTGCACTGCGGCTCCGACGGAGCCAGCCAGCGTGACCAGCGCCTCGTTGCCGCTGGCCTCAAGAATCAGGCGGTGAAATTCGCGATCGGCAGCCCGGCCCTGTTCGTCGCCAAGCCCGCGCTCGGCCATGATGGCGAGGGCGGATCGCATGTGCTTTACCTGACTGTCACTGCGGCGCTGCGCGGCCAGTCCGGCTGCGGCGGGTTCGATGATGGCGCGCAATTCGAACAAATCGCGCACGAATGCGGGGTCTGGCTCTTCGGCGAACATCCACGCCAACATGTCAGGATCGAGCAGGTTCCACCGGCTGCGGAGGGTGACGTGCGTCCCGGCGCGGGGGCGGCTGTCGAGCAGACCCTTGGCGGTGAGGATGCGCATGGCCTCGCGGTAGGCGGTGCGCGACACGCCGAGCGCCTCAGACTGCTCGATCTCGCCGCCAAAAGCGCTGCCGGGAGGATGCTTGCCCGTAACGATGGCAATGCCCAGCCGCCGCGCGATCTTTTGGTGAATGCGCAGCGGCTTCAACTCATCGGTTGCGCATGCTCCGGCCAATTGCTGCGTCCTTATTCGGTGAATGGTTCAGTGGGTACCAGCTTGCCGCCCATGAAGGCATCGGCCACCAGACGCAACGGGGCAAGGTCGACATCGCTGGCCCCCGTCTGCACCAGTTCGACAAAGCGCCGGTATAGCGTGGGATATTCCCGCTCGGGCATGGCGGGCAAGGTCTTGCCAGCGATAGTCAACTGGTTTCCGCCCTGCGCCAGCAGCAATTCTCCGGCCGACGTTGCCACCTTGATGTCCCAGCTTTGCGGACCGGTTTGCAGAAAATCGAAATCTGCGGCGATCGGTATGCCCGATGCCGTTTCCATGCTCAGCGTTGCGGCAATCGGCGCGGCGCAGTTGGTGGGCATTTGCAACGAGGCCGAAATGAGCCGCACGGGTTCGGGCAGGATGCGGGTAAGGATCGACAGCGCGTTGATGCCCGGATCGAACACGCCAAAGCCGCCCGCCTGCCATATCCACGTCTGCCCGGGATGCCAGACACGGACGTCTTCCTTCCAGGTGATCTGGACCGACCGAATAAGCGTCCCAGTCAGCCAATCGGCAGCGGCAGCGACAGCGGCAGCTTCGCGGGAATGCCATGAGGCAAACAGGGTGACGCCTTGCGCCTTGGCCAGCGTGATCAGCGCCTCAACTTCTGAAAGCGTCGCCCCGGGGGGCTTTTCGAGAAACACATGCTTGCCCGCCAGCAGCGCCGCTCGCGCCGCCACATAGCGCGCCTGCGGCGGCTGGCACATGACCACCGCGTCAATCGGCGTATCACTCGCCAGCATCGGAACTATATCGGGGAAGTTGGGAAGCCCGTCGGCCTTACCGTTGCGACTGGCGACGGCTACCAGTTCAATGCCCGGCGTGGCGGCAACTGCTGGCAAGTGCTGGTCGCGCGCAATCTTGCCCAGCCCGACCAGCGCCAGTCTGATTGACTTCGGTTTGAACGACCCGCTCACAGCGCGCGCACCGCAATCAGGCCTTCGTCAGCGGCGTCGACCAATGGGTTCGATACCGGCATCGGAAAGGCATCCGCAGTCACTTCAAACACATCACCCGCGCGCGTTTCAACGCCATCAGCACACGAAAGCGTGGCAGTGCCGAAGAAATGGACGTGGACGTCGCCGGGGCGCCAGAAGGCCTCGTTCTTGAAGTGATGGTGCTCCAGATTGGCAACCGAATGCGACATGTTGTCCTCGCTCGCTCAAGATACAGCGCCGTCATATCAATATTGGCCGGGTTATTGAACCAGGCGGCGGACCGTAGCTTTCGCTCTGTCGGTGGCGATGGTGGAGTTGACGACATACGACTGTCGATATACTCACACAAATAGAATATCAACGGGCGCGCGGTGTGTGCGGAATTCGGTTGGGAACCAGCGATGAGCAGCACCGGGAATGGCGCGGCGATAGCAACGGAGAAAGGAGCGCGAGTCAATGGGTTGGCGCTGGCGCTTGTGTTCAAGGCAACCACGATGCTGAAATTCGTGGCAGCGGCGGCATCGCTGATGTGCCTAGTAGTCATGGTAACTTACGCCCAAGCCGCAACGCCATTGGGGGGCACGATCACGCTGCCGGGCAGCTATGTTGCCCCGCTGACGATGGGCTTCATCCCCGCCGCAGCAGCGATCTCGCTCGGGCTGTTCAACTCGATCAAATTTCCGACGATCTTCACGCTCACGCGCGAACGCTCAAGCGCGCCGGGCGTGAGTGTCGGTCATTGATCCGGCAGGACGAAGGAACCAACCAATGAAGCGCCTGATCAAGTCCGTACTGACAGCCGCCTGTCTCTTGGCCGTCGCGAACCCGGCGGCGGCTAAGGGATTGGTTGATTGCCCGCTGCGCGACGCGCCTTATTCGGTCTCGTCGCCGCTGATCGACGTCCTGCTGAATCCCAAGGCCCGCGTCGTTGCAGAAAAAGCGCTGCCCGGCCTCAGCACCAAGATGCCGCCGATGTTCAAAGGCACGACCCCGCCCACCTTCGCGTCTATCCTGACGTTAAAGGAGGCCGCCGGGTTCATGCGTATGACTTCGCTCGATCTTGCGCCAGTCGACCGCGAACTGGCCGTGATCCCGATAACGCGCGCCGACCGCGTCGCGCGCTGCGCCCGTTATGACGTTATGCCGCCCAAGCTGGCCGTGCCCACCGGCAAGTTGCGAGTGCTGATGTTTGAAAAGATCAACGGCTTTCGCGACGGTCCTTCGGTCGACGCCGCGCACGCCGCTTTCGTCAGCATGGCCAAGCGCAACCACTGGGGACTGGTCAGCACGCTGAACGGCGCGGCGTTTACCCCGGCGGTCCTGCGCAAGTTTGACGTGGTGATCTGGAACAACATCAGCGGTGACGTGTTGACGATGAGCCAGCGTGCCGCATTCAAGAACTGGATGGAGCACGGCGGCGGTTTTGTCGGCGTTCACGGCAGCGCGGGCGATCCCGTGTATTTCTGGGACTGGTACGTCGATAATCTGCTTGGTGCCCGGTTCCTCTCGCACCCGATGGGGCCGCAATTTCAGGATGCTCGGGTGGTGGTGACCGATCCCAAGCACCCTGCCGTCAAGGGGCTTCCCGCCGAATGGACGATGAATGATGAGTGGTATTCGTTCAAGACCAACCCTCGCGCCGCCGGATCGCGGATCATCGCCACGCTCGATGAGAGCACCTACAAGCCGGTGGGCATGAACGACATGGACTTGCGCATGGGCGATCACCCGATTGTGTGGAGCCGCTGCATTGGTGCGGGCGCACACGCGGGCCGCATGTTCTATTCGGCCATCGGTCATCGTCCGGAACGGTACAGCGACGCCATTTACGTGCAGATGCTTGAACAAGCGGTCGTGTGGACTGGCGCTCACGGCGGTTGCAGCGCGCACTGACGATGACGCCTGAACTCATCTGGTCCGTCGAAGCCATGCTGGGCGAAGGCCCGGCGTGGTTTGCAGACGAACAGGCGCTGCGCTTCGTCGATATCAAGGGAGGCCGCTTGCACCGCCATGTCCCCGCGACTGGCGTGTGTGAAACGATTGAAACCGGGGGGCAGCCAAGTTTTGTGGTACCGTCGCACGACGGCGGGCAGTTGGTTGGATCGGTCGATACCATTTACCGAGTGACCCCCGAGGGCTTTGGCGATGCGATCGCGACCATCCCCCAGCCCACGCACAACCGCACCAACGACGCCACGGTCGATGCGCAGGGACGGTTGTGGTTCGGGACTATGGACAACCTTGAAACGCAGCCCACCGGCGCTCTGTGGTGTCTGGATCGCGGGGTTTTGCACGATCTGGGCCATGGGGCGGTCATCACCAACGGCCCGGCGGTCACCGCTGACGGCCGGACCCTGTACTTCGTCGATTCCGGAGCCCGCATAATTTGGCGACTGACCATCGGGGATGGCCCTGAGGTGCTCGCACGCGAAGTATTCCTCCAGCTTGGCGAAGCTGATGGTCATCCCGATGGTGTGGTGCTTGATAGCGAGGATTGCCTGTGGGTCGCGCTGTGGGACGGCTGGGCAGTACGCCGCTATGCCCCCGATGGGACGCTGCTGGCCGAAGTCAGGTTCCCCTGTGCGCGGGTAACCAAGCTGGCTTTTGGCGGCCCGGACCTGCGCACCGCCTATGTCACCACCGCCCGCGTCGGATTGGATATGGCCGCACTGGCCGCGCAACCGCAAGCCGGAGGGCTGTTCGCTTTTGCCGCGCCGATTGCCGGGCGAGTGCTACCGGCGGTGCGATTGGCATGAGCGGCTGGCGGATCCTTGCCGATTGGGGCTCCACCCGGTTGCGGCTGTGGCGTATGACAGGTGAAACGGTGGCAGAGCGCGCGGACGGACCGGGCATCGGCGGCCTTGCCGACACCCCGACCGAGGCCTTGCGCAGCGCGATTGCGCCATGGCTCGCCGAACATGGTGCGCCCGACCGCATTATACTGTGCGGCATGGCAGGCGCGCGCAATGGATTGCGCGAGGTTGCCTATGTCGATTGCCCCGCCAGCCTTGCCGAGTGGCGCTGTGCTGCGACGCGGCTCGATTTCGATGGCATTCCGCTGGTGATTGCCGCCGGTTGCGCCAGTGAAACCGATGTCATGCGGGGCGAGGAAACGCAGATATTCGGTGCCTTGGCGCTCAACCCCGCGCTCAGCCAAGGCTGCCAGACCGTGCTTCATCCCGGCACCCACAGCAAATGGGTGTGGTTGCAGGACGGGCAGATCACCGGCTTGCGCAGTTTCATGACCGGCGAGCTTTTCGCGCTAATGCAATCCTCCAGCCTGTTTGCGATCGGCGGTGTTGGCGCCGTTTCCGCCGCGGATCAGGCCGAAGGCTTTGCCGCAGGCCTCGCCACGGCGCGCGATACACCGGGCGTGCTCGGCAGTCTGTTTCAGGCCCGGGTTGTCCAATTGCGGCAGGGCAGGACCGCCGCCTGGGCGCGAGGCTTGTTATCAGGCTTGCTGATCGGCGGCGAAGTGGCAGAAATGCGCGCTGAAGGCAGGCTTTCCGGCGGAGTCACGCTGATCGGTGAAACGGCCCTGACTGATCGCTATGCCAAGGCCCTGTCCGCTTTCGGCACGACCTTGGGCGGGGCTGACACACGCCAATCAGGCGATGCTTGCGCCTTGGCGGGATTGGAGTTGCTCGATGCTGACAATTGATGCCCTGCTGGGCAGTGGTGCGCCGCCTGTGGTCGCTATCCTGCGCGGAATTCGCCCGGACGAGGCTGTTACAATCGCCGAGGCGCTGGTTGATGCCGGCGTGCGCATGATTGAGGTCCCGCTCAACTCGCCCGATCCATTCGCCAGTATTGCCGCGATCCAGGCGAAGTTCGGCGATGTCGCGCTGATCGGCGCAGGCACCGTACTTGCCGTGGATCGCGTTGACGAACTGGCGCTCACCGGCGCGCGGCTGCTGGTGACGCCCAATACTGTGCCTGCGGTGATCGCGCGCGGGGTTGAGCACGGCATGGAAGTGATGCCGGGCTTCGTCACTCCGACCGAAGCCCTTGCCGCAGTCGCCGCCGGGGCACATCGGTTAAAGCTGTTCCCCGCCTTTGCGTTTAGCCCCGCCTATGTGCAAGCAATCCGCGAAGTTCTGCCCGCCCATACCGCAATTTGGGCGGTTGGCGGCGTCAGCGCCGCCAATGCGCGCGCATGGCTGAACGGCGGCGCGGAAGGGGTGGCTTTGGGATCGGCAATATACCGGCCGGGCGATAGCGCCGCGATTGTCGCGGAGAAGGCGCGCACGGTTCTGACGGCCTTGCAATAACCGACATGTGGCTCGACTTTAGCCGCAGCGCCCAAACGAAGTGCAGGAAGAGCTGTTTGGTCAGCTCAAGGCTCCGGTCAAGCGGATCGGCGCGCCGTTCAATCCGGTGCCGTTCTCAAAGCCGCTGGAAACCGCCCACGTTGTTGACGGAGCCAAGATCGCGACCGCTGCCATGACGCTGGTCAAGGGATAACCACGTCTGACAGAGGGCTGCCGATCCCGGTGGCCCGCTTCGTTTTTGCGTGGCCCAGACCGCCACCCCCGCTGAGGTTTATGGTCGCGCGGTAAACCCCAGCTTGCGTGCCAGCTCTTCAAAGCGATAGATCTGTTCGAAGATCAGGCCATACTGCGGCCGGTTTCGCCACCGCACTTTGGCAAATGTAGGGGTCAAAACCCCCATGTCGATCGCGACCAGTTGATCTATCGCCAGCGATGCAGAGCATTCGATGCATGCCCCTTGCTGAGAGATGTTGGCGAACGAGATCGGAATGATCTGACCATCGACCGTCAG
>JBDUBN010000143.1:0-6750 GCA_040004085.1 Novosphingobium sp. | reverse complement strand
AGCGTGCGCGCTTCGCCCAGCACTTCCAGCTTGACCAGATCCCAGCCGCCCGCCTCACGCGCCAGCCGCAGCGTGCGGATGGCATCGTCAGCGTTGAAGCAACCGGCGGTGTTGGGCAGGTAAGTGATTTTTTTTGGATCAATGAAGTCGGTCAGCATCGGTGCCTTGGGGTCGGAAATGTTGACCCGCCGCACCGCGACAGTAACGATTTCCGCGCCCGAGGCTGCGACCGCTGCGGCGTTCTGGGCAAAGTCCTTGTACTTGCCGGTGCCGACGATCAGCCGAGAGCGAAAGGTGCGGCCGGCCACGCTCCAGGTGTCTTGTGCGCGCATAACTTCCGGCATTCCCTGACCACCTCCCACAAAATGAACTATCTCCAGCACGTCCCCATCGGCGAGCATCACATCAGCCAAAGTGGCGCGCAGCACGATCTCACCATTGCGTTCAACCGCGACTTTCGCCGGATTCAATTCGAGCAGTTGCGCAAGGTCGGCAATCGAGCTGCCGAGAGGCGCGCGGCGCGGCTCGCCATTAACGGTAAGGGTAAGTGCGTTGAGGGAAAGTTCTGGAGCCATGACGCGGCAGATAGCGACTAGGCGGTGTGGCGCAAGTTCCGAAGGTGCGCAAATGCGACCAGCGCGACGCCGGGGATGGTCAAAAACGCCTCGGCGGCCCCATGGCTGACGAACAATGACGTCGCCATGAGCGACAATCCGACGCAGCCGATCACCAGCGGACCGCGTTTGCCGTGACGCAGCGCGCCCAGCCCGAGCGAGAACGCGCCAACGGCAACGGCAATCGCCAGCCCGACGCGGTGGATCGCTGGCGAAAGCAGCGCCTCGCCGCCAAGGCCCAGCACCGTCACCACCACCAGCCCGGCGATGCAATGCAGCGCGCAAAGGCCGGAGATCATCACCCCAACCCGGTCCAGCCGGTCACGAATCGAAAGAATGGCGGTGCGCATGGCGGCCTATCTATGTTATGTTGTATCATCAATCAAGGGGGAGGCGCGGTCACCCGGCGCGCAGTACGCTGGCCGCGACAAATTCCGCCCCTTGCAGTTTACATATGCAGCGGGCAGAGAATTGCCGACATGCACTTGGTAACCCTGTTTGAACACCGCAGCGCCGTGACGTCAGCCCGCGTCCAG
This sequence comes from Novosphingobium sp., assembly GCA_040004085.1. GTDB lineage: Bacteria > Pseudomonadota > Alphaproteobacteria > Sphingomonadales > Sphingomonadaceae > Novosphingobium. The sequence goes on along the minus strand of JBDUBN010000143.1, from coordinate 5,600 downwards.
CCAGTGCTTCTGGCGCGCTGGCTGCTGTGCGTGGCGGTGCTGGTCGCGGTAATTCTGGTGGTGGGCGGGATTACCCGGCTGACCGAATCGGGCGTGTCGATTACCGAATGGAAGCCGGTCAGCGGCGCATTGCCGCCCATTGGCGAGGCGCAGTGGCAGGCCGAATTTGCCGCCTATCGCCATACTCCGCAGTTCATCCAGATCAATGGTCCGGCGGGGATGACGCTGGCGGATTACAAGGTGATCTTCTTTTGGGAGTGGGTCCACCGCCTGCTCGCGCGCAGTTTCGGACTGGCGCTGGCGCTGCCGCTGGCGTGGTTCTGGGTCAAGCGGCAGATCCCGGCAGGCTATAAACCCCGCCTGCTGGCATTGCTGGCGCTGGGCGGGCTGCAGGGGGCGATTGGCTGGTGGATGGTGAAATCGGGCATCCAGTATGACGTCAAAGTCAGCCACTTTCGTCTCGCTGCGCATCTGCTGACCGCGCTGACGACGTTCGCCGGTCTGGTCTGGACCGCGCTCGACCTGCGCGCATTGGCACGTGGCGAACAGCGCTCTGGCATGAGCGGCCTGGGCGCTCTGGCGCTGGGCTTGCTGTTCATTCAACTACTGCTCGGCGCGCTGGTCGCCGGACTGCGGGCCGGGCACGTTGCCAACGACTGGCCGCTGATGATGGGGCGCTTGTTTCCCGCCGGAATCGACTGGTCGAAGGGGGCTGTCCATGCGCTGCTTTACGATCCCTTCTTGCTGCATTTCCTGCACCGCTGGTGGGCCTGGGCGGTAGTCGCGGTGCTGGTGATCACCGCGCGCGCCGTGCGGCGGCAGGGTAACCGGACCGTCTCGGTCGTGCTGCACAGTGCGTTCGGCACGCAGTTGCTGCTGGGCATTGCCACGGTGATGAGCGGCGTCACCATCTGGATTGCCGTGCTACACCAGCTGGTTGGTGCCATTCTGCTTGCCGCTACCACGTGGAGCGCGCATCTTCTGGGCCACAACGGAACGGGGCAGCAAGTCCACACGGAGGCAGACGGGCAATGAAACTGCGCTCCGCATTGCTGATCGGCAGCGCGCTGGCCCTGCCAGCCGCGCCAATCGCGGCGGGGCTGCCCGGGCCGAGCCAGTCGGGCCGCTTCGATTCGGAACCGCTTCCCAGCCGTTTCCTGGCTCCGACCACGCCCTTGATCCTGACCCGCGAGCTGCGCCGTTCCCTGGCCGACGGCAAGGAAGTGGTCAGCCGCCGCAGTTACCGGATCAGCTTCGTTCCCGATGCCAGCGGTTACCGGATCGATGGCGTGATGACTAATGCCGAGGTGGAGGCACCGCCTGCCCTTGCCGCTCTCGCCGCGTTGGAACGCCAGCGCCGTGACATCGGCCTGTTTCCGCTGCAGATCAGCGGCGACGGACTGATCGTCGTTCAGCACGGGTCCCGCGATCCGGTGGCTGAAGCACAGTCGCGGGCGGTGATCGGCAGCGCGCTCCAGCACCTCGCCCTGACCGAAGCTGACCGGCAAGCGGCGGCGCAAACCGTCAGCCGACTCGCCGCTCAGGCAAACGCGGTGGGCGGCAATTGGCCCAGCGACCTGTTCCGCCCTGCCCCCGGCGAACGCTCGCAAGTGCGCGAGATCGCTTTGCCCGACGGCACCCATGGGACCGTCACCGAAACGATCAGCGCGGCGGGCGCGGAGTCCGGCTTGCTTAGGCGGATGGAGCGGCGCGTGGTGACTGAAATCGACGGCACCCGGCGCGTAAATCGCGAGATCTGGACCTTGAGCGAGCCGCAATAATTCGGCTTGATTTGGCGCCAAACTCCGCAAGGTATTATTTTACCTCTCGTCAAACCCGCCGGAATGCTTGACTCCTTGGCCCATGTCGCCCATTGGCCCGCCTTCCTGACCGGCGGACAATCCCGCTGGCGGACTATTCCAAGGGATTTCGACAAGCCATGAAGGCTCTTACCAAAGTCACCCGGTCGATCAAACCGGCCGAGGTGGAAAAGAAGTGGCATCTTATTGATGCCGATGGCCTGGTGGTCGGCCGCCTTGCGGTGATCATCGCCAACCTCCTGCGCGGCAAGCACAAGCCGAGCTTCACTCCGCACGTAGATTGCGGCGATCATGTGGTCGTCATCAATGCGGGCAAGGTGCGGCTGACGGGCAACAAGCTCAAGCAGAAGACCTATTACAAGCACACCGGTTATGCCGGCGGCATCAAGGCCGTGACAGCGGAAAAGGTCCTCGACGGCCGCTTCCCTGAGCGCGTGCTGGAAAAGGCTGTTGAACGCATGGTTCCGCGCGGTCCGTTGGGCCGTAACCAGATGCGTGCGCTGCACCTCTACAACACCACCGAACATCCGCACGGCGGCACTCAGCCAGAACCGCTCGATGTCGCTTCACGCAACCGCAAGAACAAGGTGGGTGCATAATGTCCGATAACACTGTCACCGACCTCGCCGATCTGGGCGCTCTGGCTGCAGCAGCTCCTGTTGCCGTAGCTGACGATGCTGCTCCCGCAGCGCCGATCATCCGCACCGGTCCTGCCGCGCCAATCCGCGCACAGGAAATCGACGCCCAGGGCCGCGCTTATGCGACTGGCCGCCGCAAGGACGCGGTTGCCCGCGTGTGGATCAAGCCCGGTTCGGGCAAGATCACCGTCAACGGCCGCGATCAGGAAGTCTATTTCGCCCGTCCGACCCTGCGTCTCGTCATCAACCAGCCGTTCGACGTTGCCGAACGCTCTGGCGCCTATGACGTGGTCTGCACCGTCAAGGGCGGCGGACTTTCCGGCCAGGCTGGCGCTGTAAAGCACGGCATCTCGCAGGCGCTGTCAAAGTTTGAACCGCTGCTGCGTAGCGCCGTCAAGGCCGCCGGGTTCCTGACCCGCGATCCGCGCGTCGTGGAACGCAAGAAGTATGGCCGCGCCAAGGCCCGCAAGAGCTTCCAGTTCTCGAAGCGCTAAGCTTCCTGCACCTTACGCATTTGCGAAAAGAACTAAGGGCTTGCGATTGATCGCAGGCCCTTTTTCTTGGTGCTGGGCGTCACTGCTAACAGCGCGAGCGATATTCCTTTGTGGCTCAGCGCCTTCGTGCAAACAGTCAGCCGTTGGCGATTTACCGTGCGCCAACGGGGGAACAGGGGCACGGTAAGTTGGAGCATTCATTGCAGAACCCGCATTCGTTGCAGAACCCATCGTCGAACCCGCTGACTTCGCCCGGAGAAAAGCCCGTGTTCTGGGCCTGGGGGATGGGCCTGCTGGCGCTGGGTCTGATCTACCGCTTGCTGGCCATCAACATCGCTACGTTCGACGCCGATGAATACGCGTTCGCTCTTGTTGCGCGGGACATCCTGCACGGCAAGCTCCCCTATTCGGGCGTGTTCGACAACAAGCCGGTCGGGCTGAACTACCTGTTCGCGCTGGCGGAGTGGCTGGGCGGGCAGAGCGTCGCCGCGATCCATGCGCTGGGGCTGGTCGCCTCGGCACTCGCGGCATGGCTGATCCACAAGAGCGCGCGGGCGCTGGAGGCATCGCCGCCTATCGCACTGGCGCTGGCGGCGCTATTCGTTCTGGAGGCGCTGTGGCTGGGCGGCTGGGCGTCGATGTCTGAAGTTATAGTCGCGCCGCTGCTGTGCCTTGCCAATTTACTGCTGGTCCGCGCTCCGCATGGCAGTCGTTCGCTGTATTTTGGCATTGGCCTGATCGCCGGGTTGGCCTGCCAGATCACCTACCTCGCCGCGCCATGTTTCGGCCTAACGGTGCTGGGTATGCTGCTGACGAGCGGTGAGAAGCTGACAGAACGTCTGCTGAGGGGCGTGCTGGCCACTCTGGGACTGGTCGCGGCGATAGCGCTCGTCTGGTTGCCGCAGATCGTCAGCGGTGACTGGCTGGGCTATGTGGACGAGCAACTGGCTTATCATGGTCACTACCGCCTGCCGCCGCCGCCTGGGTGGCTGTGGCGCGAGAATTTCCTCGGACCGCTGGTGCTACTTGGCCTGCCTGTGGCGGCAATCTGGGCGGTGCGGCTGCGCGCGGGAGCGCTGGTCTGGCCGCCGCGCCTGTTCTGGATTATCGCGCTGCAACTGATCGGCGGCATGATCGCGGCAATCGCATCGAACCGGCTTTATACGCATTACCTGATCCTGACCCTGCCCGCGTTCGCGCTGCTGCCCGCGATCATCACTGCCGACGGTCCGCCGCGGTTGTGGGGGCGCTATGCCGGGGTCTTGCTGACCTGCGCATCGCTCGCCACCTTGCTACCTCTGCCCGCGTTCCTGAAGCACATCGCCCAGAACAGCGTCGAGCTGGAGGCAGCGAAAGTGGTTGACCGGATGACGCCCGAAGTCAGCGCCATTTTCGTGTTCAACGGCCAGCACACCACCTACTTCCTCGCCCGCCGCGCCGCGACCAGCCGGTACGTATTCCCCAACCATTACCTGCAATCATGTGACGGCGCGCAGCCGGTCAAATCCGCCGCATCGGTGCTGGAAGAAGGGCTGAAGGCCCGGCCAGCGCTGCTGCTGGTGGGGAATCTCTGTAAGGCCGAAATCGATGCCGATGCGGTTGCCCGCCAGCACGGCTACCTGCCGGTCCGCACCGTGGATCAGGGCGGCAAGACCATCCAGATTTACGCTCCCATCAGGACATCGCCTGAACGTCGACCTTAAGCCCCGCTTCAGCTGACCATTCCAGGCGGTTAAAACTCGGCCGGGTTTCGCGCAGACGCTGCGACAGGGTGCCTGCGCCGATCATGCGGATTGAGTGCCCGTCAGCATTGAGCATCAGGTCAAATGGATCGTGGACATGGCCAGACAGCACCGCATCCGCCCCCGCCAACGCCAGTGCCGCCAGTGCGCGCTTGCCGCCTCTGGTCGATCCGCTTGACCGGGTATCGGCATCGGTCAGCGGGTGATGACAGGTGACCAGACGCAACTGCTTGTCCGCTTGTCCGGCGAGTTCGCCCAGCGTCGTCTCCAGCCCGCGTGCCGTCACGCGGCCCTTTGACCAGTTGAGCCGCCACTGCGCCGGTGCCACCGTATCCAGCGGCACCACGGCTATATCGCCCAGCAGCAGTTCGCTCTCGATCGCCGCTTCCAATGCCTGATAGCGCGCGAAGGGCCGGGTCAGCCGCCGCAACATGTCGTGGTAATAGGGCATATCGTGATTGCCCGGCACCAGACTGATCGGCACCGAAAGATCGCGCAGCCACGCCTCTGCCGCCGCAAATTCCCTCGCCGTGCCGCGCATTGTCAGGTCACCGGTACACAGGACCGCCGCCGGGCGCTGGCTGACGACTTGGGCGGCGAACCAGCCGAGCGCAGCGCGATCCTCGTCGCCGAAATGCAGGTCACTGACGTGAAACAGGACGGTCGGCTCAGTCATCACACCCGCCCCGTCAGGATCAACCACGCCGATAGCGCGTTGACCGCCGAATAAAGCGCATAGGCCCCGGCCCAGAATACCGCGCCGCCGCCCACCATCAGCATGGTGCCAAGCAAGAGCAGGAATTCAACGAACAGGCTCGCCCGCCCGCCCGGAGCGCGCATCAGCCGCGGCAGGTGGCTCAACAGCGGATGGCCGCTTTCCAGCACGCCCTTGTGCATGGCGAAATT
>JBDUBN010000142.1:0-6765 GCA_040004085.1 Novosphingobium sp. | reverse complement strand
TGGCCGTTCGGCGCGGCGCTGTCGTTCATGCTGATCTACGCGATGTTTGGGTTGATTGCCCTTCAGGGCCTGCGCAATAAGCGCAAGGCAGCACACTGATGGCGCTGCTGAACCGCACGGCGCGCGCGCCGCTCGAATATACGCGCACCTTGTGGCTGCGCACGTGGGTCACCGCAGTGATGGTGTTCCTTTACGCGCCATTGCTGGTGCTGATGGTATTCAGCTTCAACAATTCAAAGCGCAACGTAGTCTGGCGCGGTTTCACCACCAAGTATTACGAAAAAGCGTGGAACGATTCGACCTTGATGCAAGCGCTGGGCAATTCGTTGACTATCGCCACACTATCAACGCTGTTCAGCCTCGTGCTGGGCACGCTTGCGGCAATCATGCTGTGGCGGTTCCGATTTCCGCTGAAAAGCGCGACCGATGGGATCATGTCGCTGCCGATCATCGTGCCCGAGATCTGTCTGGGCGTGGCCTTCATGATCTTTTTCTCGACAGTGGGCTGGCCCAAGGGTCTGGTCTGGCCATTCAACCTTTCGGCGATCATTATCGCCCACATCACCTTCAGCTTCCCGTTCGTGACCATGGTGGTGCGCTCGCGCCTCGCCAGCTTCAACAAGGAACAGGAGGAAGCCGCCAAGGATCTGGGCGCCAGCGAATGGCAGGCCTTCCGCGACGTGCTGCTGCCGCATATCCGACCGGCGCTGGTTGCAGGCGCGCTGTTGGCCTTCACGCTCAGCCTCGACGATTTCGTCATCACCTTCTTCACCGCCGGGCCCGATACGATCACATTCCCGGTCAAGATCTATTCGATGGTGCGCTTTTCAGTCACGCCGGTGGTCAACGCCGCATCGACCGTACTCATCCTCCTCACGGTGGCGCTGACCGCCGTTGCGCTCAAGTTCCAGGGCGTCAAAGCGTTTTCCGAAAGCCACTGACATGACGCAAGCCAAGCCGCCGATCATCTCGATCCAGAACATCACCAAGCGCTTTGCGGGATCGCCCGTGGCTGCGGTTGACGATGTCAGCCTGGATATCATGCCGGGTGAATTCTTCGTGCTGCTTGGCCCCTCGGGCTGCGGCAAGACCACCTTGCTGCGGATGATCGCCGGGTTCGAGATACCCACTTCGGGCCGGATTCTGATCGACGGGCAGGACATGGCAGCGGTGCCGCCCAACAAGCGACCGGTCAATATGGTGTTCCAGAGCTATGCGGTGTTCCCGCACATGACGGTGGAGCAAAACGTCGCTTATGGCCTCAGGATCGCGGGCGTCGGAAGCGACGACACGGCCAGCCGGGTGCGCGAGGCGCTTGAACTGGTCAAGCTCGACGGGCTCGGCAAACGCAAGCCAGACCAGCTTTCGGGCGGCCAGCGCCAGCGTGTCGCGCTCGCCCGCAGCCTGATCATGCGGCCCAAAGTGCTGCTGCTCGACGAACCGCTTTCCGCGCTCGATGCCAAACTGCGCGCGCAGATGCAGTTTGAACTTGCCGATCTGCAGGAACAGGTTGGGATCACCTTCGTCACCGTCACCCACGATCAGGACGAGGCGCTGTCGATGGCCGGACGTATCGCGGTGATGAACAAAGGGGATGTCGCGCAGCTCGCCGCGCCTTCAGACCTGTACGAGTTCCCGGCAAACCGTTTCGTCGCCGATTTCGTTGGTTCGGTGAACTTGTTTGAAGGCCGGCTCACTCTGGATGAGCCCGATCGGGCGGCGATCGATTGTCCGGGGTTGGGCAAAGTCTATCTCAACCACGGCGTGACCGGCCCTCACGGCGCCGAGGTGTGGGTCGCACTGCGCCCAGAGAAGATCTACCTACACGTTCCAGGTGAAGGCAAGGCAATCCGCGCCGCCGCTCAGGATGCACCCGAAGATCACAATCTGGCGCGCGGCCAGATCAAGGGCATGAGCTATCTGGGCGACGTCACCGTGTATGAGATCAAGCTTGATTCAGGCGCGATGATCCGCGTTTCGCGTCCCAACCTCTCGCGCCGCGATCAGGAAGCTTTTACCTGGGAAGACCGTGTTTCAATGCATTGGCGCGCCGACAGTCCGGTAGTGCTGCTGAGCTGATCTCTATCGCAGGCGGTGTTTCCAGATACATGATTCATCAAGAAAACTATCAATGGGGTGGGCTAGTCGTCACGTGATAGGCGGCTGGTTTGGCCTTCGACTGCGCGTCTGCGTCGTCCAATTCCTGCCGGGGGTGCAAAATTGTTTATTACAGTACAACACACTTGCATCAGGGCGGTATATGGGCGATAAAATCATTGATTAGTCATTGTAGGCTGAAAACATGGTGGAGCGATTCGATCATTTCCTGCGCCTGAAACCGGCAATGGCTCGCTTGGAGAATTTGTCGTGACGGCATTTGACGTTCAGGATTTCGTCGACAGGCAGCCGCTTTCCCGTGCGCATTACATCGCGGCCGTGCTTGCGCTGCTCGCGATGTTTGTGGACGGCTTCGATATTTTCATGCTGGGCAAGATCGCGCCCGCCATCGCCAAAGGGATGCACGTCAGCCCGGCGGCAATGACGCTGGTCTTCGTCGCTCAGCAGATCGGACTTGCCCTAGGCTCCTTCTTCGTCAGTCCGCTTTCGGACTTCTTCGGTCGCAAGCGGCTGCTGGTCGTCTCTTTCGTGATCTTCGGGTTGCTGACGATTGCGGGCGCGTTCTCGCAAACAATCATGCAACTGGCGGTACTGCGTGGAATTGCCGGGCTGTTTCTTGCGGGGGTTTTGCCGGCCGCGCTGGCCCTCGTGTCCGAAATTATCCCCGGTCGGCACCGATCTGCGGTTACCGGCCTTGCCATGGCAGGCTATAGCGCGGGCAATGCCGCTGGTGCCTCCGTTGCGTTTTTGGTGCCCGTATATGGCTGGCAGGGGGCGCTGTGGCTTGGCGGCCTGATGGCGCTCGCGTTGGTGCCTATCCTCATAATATTCCTGGCCGAATCGCCTATTCACCTCGCCATGCGTCGGCCAAGTGATCCACGCATCGGCCAAACATTGACGACAATCGCCCCTACACTGAAGTTGCAGGGCGATGAGGTCTTCATTCTTCCTACGGGGCCACGATCATCCAAGGCATCCGTATGGGACGTTCTGCGCCATGGCCGCGCCCCAACCACAATCACGATGTGGCTGTGTTACCTGCTCAGCATGGGCAACATTGCCTTGCTGGCCGCATGGCTTCCGACATTCTTCCAGGAGATGGCGGGGATTTCGATCCAGAAGTTCGCCATTGCCCTGATGATCAGTCTGGTGGGCGGTCTGGCGGGGATGAGCTCGGTCGGTTTCCTCATGGACCGCATCAAATCAATCTGGCTGTTGACCGCATACTTCGTCGGCAATGCCGTGACCATAGCCGCGCTCGGTCGTGTGCCGTTTCATAACCCCGGTTTTTTCGTCTTGTTGACGGCCTTTTCCTTCTGTCAGGCCAGCGGACAGGGCGGGTTAAACATTTTGCTGTCGCAGTACTATCCCCCCGCAATACGCAGCACGGGTCTGGGCTGGGCGGGCGGCGTGGGTCGGATCGGCGGAATTATCGCGCCGGGACTGGGAGGCGCCGCGCTGATGCATTCGCTCAGCCTTAAGACAACGCTCGGGCTGGTGGCGCTGTCGCCCTGCGTGGTGGTCCTTCTCCTCACGTTCGTACTGCGTCCCGCCGGTGTGACTGCCCACGTAACCGACATGCCTGACCCGGTAGCCCCAATTCCGCAGGCGTGAGCCCGCCATTCCACTTTCGTGGCCAGATCCTACAGCAAGCTGGCCACGCAACTCTCTGCAAGCATTGAGGAAAGCCTCCTGATCATGAAATATAAATGCTCACTTCATCGCCTGGCCGGGATTGCGACCCTTGCCGCGGCGCTCGTTGCTGCCCCTGCGTCCCAGGCGCAATCCGGCGATACCTCTGCGGCAACGCTTGAACTGCGTCGCAACTTCATGGACGGCACCTTCAACACTTTGACCTTCCGCCACGTGGACGAAATTTTCGATACATACCGTGTCGAGAAGGGGCGCGGGTTGTGGAAGCTTCCCGAGAACAAGCAGCCATTCGATATAGGATACAGTTTTGAAGGCCAGAACCATGGCCTCAACGACTTTCTGGAGCGGACCTACACCAATGCGCTGCTGGTGATCCGCGACGGCAAGGTGATCCATGAGATTTATCGGAACAAGTCGAACCCGGACACGCATTTCCTGTCCATGTCGATGGCCAAATCGATCACCTCGATGCTTGTCGGCGCGGCGATTGCGGATGGCCATATCAAGTCGGTCGATGATCAACTCGTCACCTATGTTCCGGAGCTGAAGGGTTCGGCCTATGACGGAGTGACGATCCGCCAGACGCTGCTGATGCGATCGGGGGTCGATCGTAGCGAGCGTTATGATTACAAGACGGATCACGCCAGCCCGAATGCGCAGACGCGTGAGCTGTCGATGGTGCAGGGCACGCGTCGCTATCGGGCAGAGGCCCTGTTGCACAAGCGCGCTTATGAACCGGGGACTCATTACAATTATTCGACCCTGGACACTATCGTCCTTGGCTGGATGCTGGAACGCGCGACCGGTCAGCCGGTCCAGACCTACATGAGCACACGTCTGTGGCAGCCACTTGGTGCCCAGTCCTATGGCTACTGGATGACCGATGGCCCCCCGGGCGTGGGAAATGCGGTTAACGGCATGGGGTTCAACGCCACATTGCGCGATTACGGCCGCCTTGGGTTGATGATGCTGAACGGCGGCGTCGCGAACGGGCGGCGGATTCTGCCATCTGCCTGGGTGAAGGAATCGACGACACCAAGTCCCGGCTTCGAACCTACCGCTGCGGGGGAGACCACCGGGTATCAATACCAGTGGTGGACCTACACCAATTCGAATGCCTACACCGCGATCGGACTGCAGGGCCAGTTCATCTACGTCGATCCCGACACCAAACTGGTGATCGTGAAACTCAGCTACTTCCCGCCATTGGCTGAAAAGCCGGAAATGGAGACAGAGGCCTTCTTCCGTGCGGCTTCGGCGTGGGCCGCACGACAGTAGGAAGGCGGTGGCTGAGGTGCCGGCCCTGATGTGCCGCAAGCAGTAAATCCAGGCTTTTGCAGCGCCTGACGCGGAGACCTTTGCCGAGTCATCACTCGCGGGGCGACGAGAAAAGGATTCATAGACTCATGGATAAATCAACATCAGTGCTGATCGTCGGAGCTGGCCCTGTCGGCCTCTGCCTCGCACTTGATCTCGCCTGGCGCGGGATTGACGTAACCGTGGTTGAAGAGCGTCAGCCGATCGGTTCAATCAGCGCCAAGTGCAACCACGTGTCTTCGCGCACGATGGAGACATTCAGAAGGCTGGGCATCGCGGCCGAAGTGCGAGAGGCCGGTTTGCCGGGCGATTATCCCCATGACGTCGTGTTCCGCACCAGCGGGACGGGTTACGAGATAGGCAGGCTGAAAATTCCTTGCCGTAACGAGCGGTTTGGGGCGACCGAGGGTATCGACACCGATTGGCCGACGCCCGAACCGCCGCACCGGGTGAACCAGATCTTCTTCGAGCCGATCCTGCTCAGGCATGCGCTTGAAAACCCCAGGATCACAATCCACGACGGCACGCGGTTTGAGGAATTCCGCGAGGAAGAAGACGGCGTGAGCGTTGCGCTTAGGTCGTCGGTAACCGGAGAAACCTTTGAAATCCGCGCTCAGTTCCTGGTCGGCTGCGATGGCGGGCGGTCCTCTGTGCGGCGGGCGATGGGGGCGTCACTCCACGGTGATGAAGTGATCCAAAAGGTGCAGTCCACCTTCTTTCGGGCGCCCGATCTCCTCCAGCGGCTGACACCCGGTCCCGCCTGGATGAGCTATCTTTACACACCCGAGCGAGCGGGCAATCTGATCGCGGTAGACGGGCAGGAAACGTGGCTGCTGCACAATTACCTGCTGCCGGGTGAAGCCGATTTCGACGTGGTGGATCGCGACGCCTGCCTGCGCTTGCTGCTCGGCGTCGGCGCTGACTTCTCGTATGAAATCATTGCCAGGGAAGACTGGATCGGTCGCCGTCTGGTGGCGGACCGGGTGCGGGCAGGGCGGGCGTTCATCTGCGGCGATGCCGCCCATCTGTGGGTGCCCTATGCCGGATATGGCATGAATGCGGGGATTGCCGATGCCATGAACATCTCATGGCTTCTCGGCGCCCATCTCGGCGGATGGGCCCCTGCTTCGATCCTTGATGCCTACGAAGCCGAACGCCTGCCGATCACCGATCAGGTCTCGCGCTTTGCCATGTCTCACGCGAAGGGCGCCATAGGTGAGCGGACGAGCATTTCGCCGCTGATAAAGGAAGACAGCCTCGCAGGTGAGGCGGAACGTCGCCGCGTAGGTGATGCCGCGGCCGCTTTTCATCAACAGCAGTTCGCCTGCGCGGGCCTGAACTTCGGCTATTTCTACACCGGTTCGCCGATCATTGCCTATGACGGGGAAGATGCCCCGGCCTATTCCATGGGCGGATACGAACCATCGACCGTGCCGGGGTGCCGGGTGCCTCATATTTGGCTGGCGGACGGCCGGTCACTTTATGACGCGATGGGGCGGGATTACACGCTGTTACGGTTCGACAGAAACGTCGATGTGACACCAATGCTTCGTGCGGCAGAAGCATGCCGGGTTCCCCTGACCCTGCTCGATATCGACGTCGACACAGTGCCGCCGCCCTATCGGCATGGGCTGCTGTTGAGCCGACCGGATCGTCATGTCGCCTGGCGTGGGGACA
>JBDUBN010000141.1:0-6774 GCA_040004085.1 Novosphingobium sp. | reverse complement strand
CTGCCGTGGCGCGAGGAATGGGCGGCGCGCGCCCGCGAGATTTCCGTGGTGCCCGGTCAGGCGATCTATATTCCGGTCCACGCGCCGCATTGGGTGCGGGTGCATGATGAGGTCAGCATCTCGCTGTCGCTGACCTGGCGCAGCGAATGGGTTGCCCATCATGCCGATGCCTGCCGCTTCAACCGGCGGCTGCGCGAGCGCGGGCTGGCCCCGTCAGCCGTGCGCGGTTTTCCGCTCAGCAATCACCTCAAATCATATGGCCACCGGGCACTCGCCCGACTGGAGCAGCGCTTCGGTAAGGGCTGAATCGGTGTTCGGAGCGGCCATCGCCTGACCAACCAGCAGGATCGCCGGACCGCTACCCAGCGCCGTTTTGGCGGCGAGCGGCAACAGGTCGAGCCGGGTGCGGAACACGCGCTGCTGCGGCAGGCTGGCATGTTCGACCATCGCCACTGGCGTCGCAGCAGGTAAGCCTGCCGCGATCAATTTGCTCGCGATCAGACCGGCGGAAGACTTACCCATATAGACCGCCAATGTCGCTTCGGGATCGGCCAGCGCCTGCCAATCGAGCGACAATTCCTCGCCGGCGCGCGCATGGGCGGTGACGAACACCAGCTTGCGCGCAAACCCTCGCAGGGTGAGCGAAGTGCCGAGCGCGGCGCTGGCAGCGCTCGCCGCAGTGACGCCGGGGCAGATCTGCACCGCGACGCCCACTGCGCGGCAGGCCTCCAGTTCCTCAGCCGCGCGGGCAAAAATCGCCGGATCGCCGCCCTTCAGCCGCAAGACGCGCTCACCGGCCAGCGCCGCCGCGACGATCAGCTGGTCAATTGTGCCCTGATCCTTGGAATGGCGGCCTGACCGTTTGCCGACCGCAACCATCCTGACGCGCCCAGGCACCAGCGCCAACACGCCCTCGCCGACCAGCGCATCGTAAAACACCACGCTGGCGGTGCGGATCAGGCGTTCGGCCTTGCGCGTGAGCAGTTCGGGATCGCCGGGGCCAGCGCCAACCAGCCATACGGTTCCTGCCGGGAAATCATTCCGATTGCCCTGAGCTTGTCGAAGGGTCATTCTGCCGCCTCCAGGGTGTCTGCCAGAGTTTCCGCAAGCAGCCGCGCGATGGCCGGGCGGCAACTGCCGCAGTTGGTTCCAGCGCGGGTTTCCTTGCCGATGCAGGCGACCGTCGCCGATCCGGCCAAGGCTGCGGTGGTGATCTGGCAAGAGCCGACGCCATGGCAAACGCAGACTATCGCGCCGCGATCAGGCGCAGGCGTGCTCGGCCGCCCAGCCAGCAGTTCGATGGCCGAAGCGCCGTCCAGCCCCAGTTGCTCCGCTGCCCAATCGCGCGACGGCAGTTCGCCCGAACGGGTCAGGTACAGCGCCGCGCTGACCGCACCCGCATCATCCCGCACCGCAATCCGCCGCATGCCCTTCGCGTGGTCAGCTGCTTCCAGCCGCTCGCCCTCTGGCAGCAGTGCCTCGACGTCCACCATGCCAAGCCCGGCCAGTTCATACAGCCAGCCCCCGGTTACGCGCGAACGTGACCAGTACAACAAGCCTTGCGGGGCGGGCATGTCGTCGCGCGTGGCCAAAAACGCGCGCCATTCGGGCGCGACCGGAGCAATACGTGCAGGCGTGTTCTTGAAACCCGGCTGGCCCGAAACAGGATCGCTGGCCTGGCTCGGCAAGCGATTGCTGCGCGCTCCGCCTGCCATCGAGTCGGTCCAGTGCATCGGCACAAACACGTCGCCCCGCCGCTGGCCGTCGGAGAACTGCACGCGAAACGTAGCTTCGCCCGAAGCCGTGGTGACTGTCGCCAGCCCGCCATCGGTCAGTCCGGTAGCGACGGCATCAGCGGGGTGAACCTCAAGCAGTGCCTCGCGCCGGTGCTGCGAGAGTGTGGGTGACAGGCCGGTGCGGGTCATCGTGTGCCACTGATCGCGGTAGCGCCCGGTGTTCAGCCGCAGCGGGAACGCGGGTTCGGTCACATCGGCAGGCGGAGCGACCAAGATCAGCCGCGGCTTGCCTCCGGGGAGTGGATAGCCCGCCGCCAGTGGCCGCGCGCCGCCCCACTGGAACGGCTGCATGTCCTCGAACTCGGCGTCGCTGATCGCGGCGTGTGCGGTCAGGTCCAGCACTTTGCCGTGGCGCACGGCCAGCGCGGTCATACCCGCATATTCGCGGTAGACTGCGGCGGCATTGGTAAAGGCGAAAGCGTCGCCCCAGCCCAGCCGCTCGGCAACCTGACACATGATCTGCCAGTCCGCTCGTGTAGCTCCCGGCGCGGCGAACAGAGCGCGCTGACGGCTGATCCGGCGTTCGGAATTGGTGACCGTGCCGTCTTTTTCTGCCCATGCCAGCGCGGGCAAGCGCACATGCGCGAACCGCCCGGTGTCGGTATCGCCGATCACGTCGGATACCACCACCATCGGGCATTTAGCGAGCGCCTCGCGCACGAAACCGGCGTCGGGCATCGAAACGGCGGGGTTGGTCGCCATGACCCACAGGAACTTGATCCGCCCGTCATGCACCGCGCGGAACATATCGACGGCCTTGAGGCCGGGGCCGCTGCACACGTTGTCTGACTGCCAGAACTTGGCAACATCCGCGCGTTCCCCGTCCGAGAACCCGAGGTGACACGCCAGCATATTCGCCAGTCCACCGACTTCACGCCCGCCCATGGCATTGGGCTGGCCGGTAATACTGAACGGCCCCGCGCCCGCGTTATTGATGCGCCCGGTGGCGAGGTGGAGGTTGATGATCGCGTTGCCCTTGTCCGTGCCGGACGTGGACTGGTTGGCGCCTTGGCTGAACAGGGTGATCATGCGCGGATGGGCGGAGACCAGATCGGCGAGTTGCCTGAAGGTGCCAGCATCCAGCCCATGCTCGCAGGCCAGAGCGTCCCAAAAACCCGCTGGCACATCCAGCCCGGCATCGTCGGTCAGCCCGCGCGCCTGCAGGTCTGCCAGCAGCGCGTTGAACAGCGCGACATCGCCATCGGGCGCGAGGGCCACGTGCAAGTCGGCCTGTTCAGCGGTCTCGGTGCGGCGCGGGTCGATGACCACCAGCTTGGTGCCGCGCGTGGCCCGTGCCTGTTCAATGCGCTGCCAGATTACCGGGTGGCACCATGCGGTGTTCGATCCGACCAGCAGGATCAGATCCGCCTCGTCGAGATCGTCATAGCTGCACGGCACCACGTCTTCGCCAAAGGCGCGGTTATGCGCGGCGACGGCGCTGGCCATGCACAGGCGTGAATTGGTGTCGATGTTGCCGCTGCCGACAAAGCCCTTCATCAGCTTGTTGGCGACGTAATAGTCCTCGGTCAGCAGCTGCCCCGAGACATAGAACGCGACGCTGTCCGGTCCATGTTCGGCGATCGTGTCGCGTATCCGGGCGGCGACAAGATCGAGCGCCTCGTCCCATTCGGCCTCCCGGTCGCCGATCATAGGTGCAAGCAGGCGGCCTTCCAGACTGACCGTTTCGCCCAGATGCGTGCCTTTGGAACACAGCTTGCCGAAGTTGGCCGGATGGTCCTTGTCACCGGCGATGGTCACCGTCCGCTCGCCCGTCACCGTCGCGCTGATCCCGCAGCCGACGCCGCAATACGCGCAAGTGGTGCGGACGGTCGGAGCCATTACGCCGCGCTTTTCCGCACGACGGCCGAGCGCAGCAGATAGATCCGCCCGGCATCCACCCGCAGCGGCACGGTCGGAACGCAGCCTTCGTCTTCACCCAGCGCCTCGCCGGTTTTGAGCGAGATGTTCCAGCTGTGCAGCGGACAGGTCACGACATTGCCGTGGACGATGCCCTGACTGAGCGGGCCTTGCTTGTGCGGGCACGAATTGACCAGCGCATAGAACTGGTTGTCGAGCGTGTGGAATACCGCGATTTCCTCGCCGCCGCGTACCGGCAGGGTGCGGGCGTTGCCGGGAGCGATCTGGTCCACCGGACCAATATCCAGCCAGTCACCGATCATGATACGAACTCCAGTGGGCGGACTTCGGCAAGGTGCTGGTGGAGCTGCGAATCCTCGCCCGCCACGCGTTTTGCCCAAGGGTCGTCCTGCATGAAACTTTGCGAATAGCGGAACCGCGCGGCGAGCCGCCGGATGGCGTCGGGATCGTCGAACAGGCCCGCCTTGACGTGGTCGAGCCCGACCCGTTCAATCCACGGCGCAGTGCGTTCCAGATAGTGCGCCTGTTCGCGGTAAAGCTGGATGAACGCCGCGCAGAGCTCCATCGCCTCTTCCTCGGTCGCCACTTTGCCGAGCAGGTCGGTGACGCGCACCTTGATCCCGCCGTTGCCGCCGACGTGCAGTTCATAGCCGCTGTCGACGCAGATCACGCCGAAGTCCTTGATCGTCGCTTCGGCGCAATTGCGGGGGCAACCGCTGACGGCGATCTTGAACTTGTGCGGCATCCAGCTGCCCCAGGTCATATGCTCCAGCTTGACGCCCAGCCCGGTTGAGTCCTGCGTGCCAAAGCGGCACCATTCGCTGCCGACGCAGGTTTTCACCGTGCGCAGTGACTTGCCGTAAGCGTGGCCGGATACCATTCCGGCGGCGTTGAGATCGGCCCAGACGGCGGGCAGGTCTTCCTTCTTGATGCCGAAAATATCGAGCCGCTGGCCGCCGGTGACCTTGACCATTGGCGCGTTAAATTTTTCCACCACGTCGGCAATCGCCCGCAGTTCCTTGGGGTTGGTCAGCCCGCCCCACATCCGCGGGACGACCGAATAGGTGCCATCCTTCTGGATATTGGCGTGCATCCGTTCGTTGACGAAGCGGCTTTGCTGATCGTCGACGTATTCGCCCGGCCATGCACAAACGAGGTAGTAATTGAGCGCCGGGCGGCATGAGGCGCAACCGTCTGGCGTCGTCCAGTGCAGTTCCTGCATGACTTGCGGGATGGCTTTGAGCTGCTTTTCCACGATCAGGCGGCGGACGTCATCGTGGCCAAAGCTGGTGCATTTGCACACCGTCGGCACCGCGCGCGCGCCGTCGAATTCGTCGCCCAGCGTTACCGCCAGCAGGCTCTCGACCAGACCGGTGCACGATCCGCAGCTGGCCGAAGCCTTGCAGCTTGACCGCACCGCATCGAGGCTATGCGCCCCGCCCAGGATGCAGCCAACGACCTTGCCCTTGGAAACGCCGTTGCAGCCACAGATCTCGGCAGAGTCTGACAGTGCGGCAACGGCGGCGTTAGGGTCCAGCTGCGCACCCCCAGACGCGAAGGCTTGGCCGAAGATCAGCGCCTCCCGGATATCTGAGATGTCAGCTGAACGTTGCAGCAGATCGAAATACCAGCTGCCGTCGGCGGTTTCGCCGTAAAGCACCGCGCCAATCAGGCGGTTGTCGCGCACCACCACACGCTTGTAGATACCGCGCGCCGCATCGCGCATGACGATGTCTTCCGCGCCGTCGCCGCCGGAAAAGTCGCCAGCGGAAAACAGGTCGATGCCTGAAACCTTGAGCTTGGTCGAAGTGACCGAGCCTTCGTAGCCGGTCGGCGCGCCGGTGGCATGATCGGCCAGTGCGCGGCACATGTCCCACAGCGGCGCGACCAAGCCGTAGCACATGCCGCGGTGCTGAACGCATTCGCCCACCGCCATGACGGCAGGGTCGGAGGTGACCATGTGATCGTCGACCATGATGCCGCGTTCGACCTCAAGCCCGGCGGCTTTCGCCAGCCCGGTTGCCGGGCGGATACCCACCGCCATCACGACGATGTCAGCCGGAATTTCACGTCCGTCCTTCAGCTTTACGCCGGTGACATGGCCGTCCGCGCCCATGATCTCGGCGGTATCAGCGCCGGTCAGGATCACTTGCCCGCGCCGTTCGAGTTCGGTCTTGAGCAGGAAGCCCGCCGCCTCGTCCAACTGGCGTTCCATCAGCGTCGGCATCAGATGAATGACGGTAACCGTCATCCCGCGCAGGCTGAGGCCATGTGCCGCCTCCAGCCCGAGCAGGCCGCCGCCGATAACCACCGCGCTGCCGCCAGCTTCCGCCGCCGTGAGCATCTTGTCGACGTCGTCCAAGTCGCGGAAGGTGACCACGCCCGCCAGATCCTTGCCGGGGATGGGGATAATGAACGGGTCGGAACCCGTCGCGATCAGCAGCCGGTCATAAGGTTCGACCCGGCCAGACCGCGCGATAACGGTCTGGTTCTTGCGGTCGATATGGACGACTGGATCGCCCGAAACCAGCGTGATGCCGTTGTCGTCATACCATTCAGCCGCGTTGATGACGATGTCGTCAAACGCTTTCTCACCGGCCAGCACCGGCGACAGCATGATGCGGTTGTAATTGACCCGGGGCTCAGCGCCGAAAATGGTGATCGCATAGCGCACGGGATCGCGCGCCAGCACTTCCTCCACCGCGCGGCACCCGGCCATGCCGTTACCGATGACGACCAGCCGCTCAGCGTTACCGCCGGGGCCTTTGTCCGTTTCAAATGTCATCGGCGCATTCACGAGGCACTTCTCCTTGCCGAAAACGCACGCAAACAAACCGCCTCGAACCGATCCTTGTGGGATGGTACGGGCGGCTTCATTGCCACGCGTTGTCAATTGTTTCTGCAGACGGCGCTGGTTCGTCCAGCTTTGGACGGCGCATTGCTGCTTCCCCGGTGGTGTAACTGATTCGGGGTGTCCGCGACAAGCGATATTTTTGCAGTGCAGCAAATTTAGACATGGACAGGCCAATCCTCCCTGAGTTTGCTCGGGGAGGTGGCAGCCCTCTTGGGCTGACGGAGGGGTGCGTTTTGTTGGCCCTTA
>JBDUBN010000535.1:0-2042 GCA_040004085.1 Novosphingobium sp. | reverse complement strand
CGTTCGGCTAACCAACTTGCACTGTTCGACCTGTTGGTCGAACGCTCGAAGGACATGCGTTCGCCCAAGGAAGTTGAAATCGCACTGGCACTGTTCGGGGCCAATGCAATCCATGATGCCACCGCCGATTCCGGCGTTCGGGTTTATGTCCATCGCTTGCGCAAACGCATCGAAGATCATTACGCCGGCAAGACCGGTTCGCGGCTGTTCATTCCGAAAGGCGAATACCGGATCGTGCTGGAGGAAGCGGGCGAAGCGTTGAACCGCCCTTCCCGCCTTGCCTCCGCTGCCAGTCTGATCTCTGCAAACCCTGCGCTGAGCTTTGGCCTGTCGTTGATCGTTCTGGCCGGTCTGGCCTTTGCCAGCTGGCAGACGTTTTCGACCCGCTTGCCGCAGCAGAGCGCAGCAGCGCTTGATCGCCAGGCCCTGTTCGGGGCCGGTGCAGCCTTGTCCGACCCGATCGTCGCCGTTGGCGACAGCTTACTGCTCGCCGAGACCGAGGATCAGCACAGCGTTCGACGGATGATCCTGCACCCGGCGATCCGCACCCGTGACGACTTTGGCCGGTACATGAAAGACCACCCGGAGGTTTTTTACCGCCTTTACGACTTCAACCTCAATTTTGCGCCATTGCAGGCGGTCGAGGCAGCCTGGTTAGCACAGGACGATATCCCGACCGGAAGCCACGGCGCGCGGGCCGGAATGATGCCGGTCTCAGCCCTGAACGGAGCGCAGATCAAGGCCCACGATATCGTTTTCGTCGGCCGTCTTTCGCAACTTGGCCTGCTGGAATCTGCCGTTTTCGCGCAGTCCCGGCTGCGGCTCGTAGCCTACGATCGTCTCGTCGATACCGTTGGTGGCACGACCTTCAAGGGGCAGGTTTACACCAGCGACGCAGCCCACCCCGGTTCCGACATCGGCTATCTCGCCATCACGACCGGACCTACCGGGCGCCGTCTGGTTGTAATGGCCGGACTGGGCGATCGCGGAGCCTCAGCAATGGCCGATATGCTGGACGCACCGCAGGAACTCGCCGCGCTGAAGAAGCGGCTTGGCTCGTCGCGCAATTTCGAAGCGGTCTATCAAGTGCAGACGCTGCCGGGACGACCGTCCGAGCGCCGCCTCATCGCGACCTATCCACGACCCTGAGCTGAAATCGCGCACAATACGCTTGGCCCGCACTTTCCTTTGCTTTAAGCTTAAAGTAAAGGAAAGTCCGGTGCGTATTGCCGGTCTGGGCGGAGGATGTATCCGAAGCACTGATGGAACGGAGTGAAGGCATGGAAAAGGCAGAGGTGTCCACCGAGGAGGAAGTGCCCATCGGTGCCGGATCGGCCGAGCTACGCATGTGGGTGCGACTGCTCGCCTGTGCCAAGATCGGTGAAAAGCAATTGCGGCGCCGATTTGAGGACGAATTCGACACCACCTTGCCCCGGTTCGACGTGCTTGCCGCGCTCTATCGCGCGCCAGAAGGCCTGCGGATGAGCGCATTGTCGCGCGCGCTGCTGGTGTCGAACGGCAACGTCACCGTTGTAGTCCGGCAGTTGCTGGAACGCGGGTTCGTCAAGTCGAAGATCAACCCTGCCGACGGACGCTCGGCCATCGTCTCGCTGACCCCGACCGGCAAGCGTCGCTTCGTCGAGTTGGCCGAAGCACACCATCGCTGGATCTCGGAGCTGTTTTCTGAGGTGCCCGTTGCCGACAAGGACACCCTTGTCAGCAAGCTCGGCAATCTCCGCACCATCATGAACGGACCGCGTGGGTAATGGCGTTTGAAACTTCCACTCAGATACGGTTCGCCCATGTCGATGGCGCCGGCATCGTCTTTTACCCGCGCTATTTCGAGATCCTCAACGCGGCGGTGGAAGACTGGTTCGCCGAAGCCCTTGGCGCCGACTTCCGGTCCATGCATCACGAACGCGGGATCGGTGTTCCGACGGTCCAACTGAACGCCGAGTTTCTCGCCCCCAGCCTCCTCGGCGACGAGCTAGCGGTTCGGATCACACCCCGCCATGTGGGCCGCAGCAGCTGTACCTATGAGG
>JBDUBN010000534.1:0-2043 GCA_040004085.1 Novosphingobium sp. | reverse complement strand
GAACTGGCGCTGGCCAAGATCAGCAGTGCCGAACAGGGCTGGCGGATGATTGCCGCGAAAAAGGGCAAGCCGTCCGTCACCCACTGGCGCAAGCTACAGGTGATCGGCGGGCTGACATTGGTGGAATTCCGCCCGGAAACCGGCCGCACCCACCAGATTCGCGTCCATGCGGCATCGGGCCTTGGCGCGCCGCTGCTGGGCGATCCGATCTATGGCACCGGCGCCAGTCAGTTTTTGGGGAGCGCCGACCGGACCATGCTCCACGCCGCCGGGCTGACCGTGCCGCGTGAGGGCAAGCAGGACATTATCGCTGTCGCGCCGATGCCTGCCGACTTCATCGCGCTCGGCTTCTCCGATGGCTGACACTGGCGACGAAGCTATCGCGCGAGCACAAGCGCTGGCGAGCGAAAGCTTCATCGCCTCGTCCGGGCCGGGCGGGCAGAACGTCAATAAGGTGGCCACAGCGGTGCAGTTGCGGCTGGATATCTATGCGCTGCGCCTCTCGCCCCCGGTCTACGCGCGGCTGAAGGAACTGGCGGGCAGCCGCATGACCGCCAAGGGCGAACTGGTGTTCACCGCGCGGCGGTTCCGCACGCAGGAAGCCAACCGCTCCGATGCGCGCGACCGTCTGGCCGAACTGATCCGCGATGCGCACAACCTGCCCGAAAAACGCGCCAAGTCGCGGCTCAACCGCGTCGGCAAAACCGCGCGGCTGGAGGGCAAGAAAAAGCGCGGGACGATCAAGGCCGGGCGGGGGAAAGTTTCGTTGGATTGATTTTTGATCCTCCCCGTTTTCACGCAGTGCAAATGGCGAGGTGGATCGTCTGCAGGACGAGACGGAGGGGTTCTTGGTGGCAAAGATACCCCTCCGTCAGCCGCTTCGCGTCTGCCACCTCCCCATTTGTGCTGCGCAAAAACGGGGAGGATCTTAAAACTGCCGCACCACCGCCAAGAACGCATCGCCCCAAGCTTCCAGCTTGCGCGTGCCGACGCCGGTGATTGCCCCCAGCTGGCTGGAATTGGCCGGGCGGGCGGTCGCGATTTCACGCAAGGTGGCGTCGTGGAAAATCACGTAAGGCGGCACTTTGGCCTCTGCAGCCAGATCGCGGCGCAGGGCGCGCAGGGCTTCGAACAAGGGATCGCCGACCGGATTAGGCGCGCCGCTGCTGCGCTTGCCGCGCCTTTGCGCCGTCGGCTGCAGGGCGATCTGCACCGCCAGTTCGCCGCGCAGGATAGCCTTGGCATCGCCGCCGAGCGCCAGCCCGCCATGCTCGGTCGGAATCAGGCTACCGCGTGCCTGCAAAGCGCGGGCGAGCGGGCGCAGCAGCCGGGCGTCATCCTGCCCGACGATGCCGAAAACCGAAAGCGCATCGTGCCCGCGCTGGGTAATGCGCTCGTCTACCACCCCGGTCAGCACCTTTTCGAGATGGGCCAGGCCATAGCTTTGTCCGGTACGATAAGCCGCTGACAGCAGCTTTTGCGCCATGACCGTGGCATCGACAACGCCGGGCGCATCAAGGCAGTTGTCGCAATTGCCGCACTTTTCGGGCGGGTCCTCGCCAAAGTGACGAAGAAGCAGCGCGCGGCGGCAACCGGCGGTTTCGACCAGCATGGCGAGCGCATCCAGCCGCTTGCGCTCACCATCACGGCGGGCCGGTTCCACCTCGGTCAGACGGTGGCGGGCGCGGGCAAAGTCCTCGGCGGCCCACAGCATCAGGGCTTGCGAAGGATCGCCATCGCGTCCGGCGCGCCCGGTTTCCTGATAATAGCCCTCGATCGATTTCGGCACCCCGGCATGCGCGACAAAGCGCACGTCGGGCTTGTCGATACCCATGCCAAAGGCGACGGTGGCGACCATGACCATGTCTTCGCTGGCGACGAACGCCGCCTGATTAGCGGCGCGCTGTTCGGGCGGCAGGCCGGCGTGATAGGGCAGTACGCGGCGGCCGGTGGCGGCGCTCAGCTTTTCGGCCAGCTCCTCAACCTTGCGGCGGGTGGGGGCATAGATGATCCCCGGACCCGGCTGGCTGCTCATCAGATCGC
>JBDUBN010000140.1:0-6787 GCA_040004085.1 Novosphingobium sp. | reverse complement strand
ATCACGATTGACGAAATTCAGCGCACGGTCTGCCAGTTCTACCGTGTCGATCGCACCGAAATGTCGAGCAAGCGCCGCGCCCGCGCGGTTGTGCGCCCCCGGCAAGTGGCGATGTACCTCGCCAAAGTGCTCACCCCGCGCAGCTATCCCGAAATCGGCCGCAAGTTCGGTGGCCGCGATCACTCAACCGTGATCCATGCCGTCCGCCTGATCGAAGACTTGCGCACCCGCGACGCCGATATGGACGGCGACGTGCGCAGCCTGCTGCGCCAGTTGGAGAGCTGAGTAGGAGACACCGTATAGGGTGTCCCCATGCCCGAGCCGTTAGCCGGGGACACGGAATACCATGTCCCCGAATCCCATCCGGTCGCTTCGCCCTTCCCCCCGCCGCCGTGGTGCTCTAAACGCGCGAACATGAGTCGCTCGCCCCTCTCCTCCGCTCTGCCCGCCACGTATTGGCAAGCCGCGCTGCGCGGCATCAAAGGCTGCTGCCCGCGCTGTGGTGAGGGCAGGCTGTTCCGCGCCTTCCTCAAGCCGGTCGATCAATGCCCCGCCTGCGCGCAGGACTGGTCCAAGCAGTGCGCTGACGATTTTCCCGCCTATATCGCCATCCTCATCAGCGGGCATCTGCTCGCGCCGCTGATCATCGTGTTGAGCCTCGAGTTCGATCTGTCGTCAGCGGCGATGTTCGCCATCATCGTGCCGCTGGCGCTGGTGATGATGCTCGGCACGTTGCAACCCGCCAAGGGCGCGGTAATCGCGACGCAATGGTGGCACGGGTTGCACGGCTTTGTCCGCGAGCGCCGGGTTTAGTGAACCCGATTTCATGAGTTTAATTTCGTGAGTCTGTCTCCTGACCGGCTGGACCGGTTCGCCCGCCATATCGTGCTGCCCGAACTCGGC
This sequence comes from Novosphingobium sp., assembly GCA_040004085.1. Taxonomy (GTDB): domain Bacteria; phylum Pseudomonadota; class Alphaproteobacteria; order Sphingomonadales; family Sphingomonadaceae; genus Novosphingobium. Next base: position 5,884 of record JBDUBN010000140.1, on the reverse strand, counting down.
GGAGCAGGCCAAGTCGCGCTGGCGACGGCGCATGTGGTGATGATCGGCTGCGGCGGGATTGGCTCGCCCGCCTTGCAATATCTGGCCGCTGCCGGGATCGGACGGCTGATGCTAATTGACAGCGACGTGGTCGATCTGTCGAACCTGCAACGCCAGACCATCTTCACCCCCGCCGACATCGGCCGCCCCAAGGCAGAGGTTGCGGCAGAGTGGGTCTTGCGGTTCGATCCGGCGCTGAAGGTCGATGCTATGGTCAGCCGGATCGGGCCGGACAACGCCGCGCCAATGCTAGCGGGAGCCTCGGCGGTCCTCGACGGCTGCGACAATTTTGCGACCCGGCTGGCGGTGTCCGATGCCTGCGTGGCGCTGGGGGTGCCGCTCACCAGCGCCGCGCTCGGGCGGTTTCAAGGACAGATCGGCAACTTCGCCGGTCACTTGCCGGGCGAGCCCTGCTACCGCTGCTGGGTCGGCGATGCGTTCGATGCCGACGATTGCGATACTTGTGCGGCTGATGGCGTGCTGGGGGCCATGGCGGGCATGGTCGGCACCTTCGCCGCAATGCAGGCAATCCGCGTGGCCGTGCAAGGCAGCGCCGCGCTGGGCGATCCGCAGTGGGGCAAGCTGCACCTGCTCGACGGCATGACGCCGGGCCTGCGCACCATCCGCGTGCCCAAGGATACGGACTGCCGGGGGTGTTCGGGATCGTAGCCACTTGTGGCGGCCCTGATTGTGTTTCAGGGTAACTGTTCATTCTGGGAGGCAACGTGGCGCGCATTGGCATAATCGGCAGCGAAGGACGCATGGGCGGCGCATTGCTGGCCGCAATCACAGCGGCGGGCGAGGCTCATTCGGGCGGTATCGACAAAGGCGGCGATCCCGCAGCTTTGGCGGCGATCAGCGATGTGCTGGTCGATTTCTCCAGCCCTCACGCGCTTGAGGCCAATCTGGACGCGGCGATCGCGGCGGGCATTCCCATTCTGGTCGGCACCACCGGTCTGGAGGAGCGCCACCACTGGCTGTGTGACCATGCGGCTGAAAAGATCGCGGTTTTACAGACCGGCAACACCTCGCTCGGCGTCAATATGCTCGCTTATCTGGTGCGCGAAGCGGCGGCGCGGCTGGGTGAGGACTGGGACATCGAGATTGTTGAGACGCATCACCGCATGAAGGTGGATGCCCCGTCCGGCACTGCGCTGCTGTTGGGCGAGGCGGCGGCGAGGGGGCGCGGCGTTGATCTGGCGAGCAATGCGGAGCGCGGGCGTGACGGCATCACTGGCGCGCGCGGGCTGGGCAACATCGGCTTTGCGAGCCTGCGCGGTGGATCAGTGGCAGGCGACCACACCGTCCACTTCCTGACCGATAACGAACGCATCGCCTTGTCGCATCTGGCCGAAAACCGCGCGATCTTCGCCAAGGGCGCGATCCGCGCGGCGCAGTGGCTGATCGGCAAGCAGGCTGGCCGGTATGATATGCCTGAGGTGCTGGGATTGACTTGACAATGACCAAGATATTGTACATATAGCTGTCATGGATATTGTCACATATTCCGAAGCTCGCAACAATCTGAAGTCGGTGCTCGACAAGGTTGTTGCTGATAGCATGCCCACGGTCATCTTTCGCCAGCGCGGCCAGAGTGTCGTAGTCATGTCCAAAAGTGACTATGACAGCATGACAGAGACTAACTATCTCATGTCGAATCCGGCCAATGCCACGCGGCTGCGCGAAGGAATGGCCGAGATGGATGCTGGTAAGGGAATAGTGGTTGATCCCAAGACGCTGGGCAAATCTTGAAACTTCTGTTTTCGACACGTGCTTGGGATGATTATCGCTGGTGGGCCGATGAGGATCGAAAACTGCGCAGCAAGATTGACGGCTTGATTGCCGACGCGATGCGCTCACCATTCAAAGGCATCGGTAAGCCGGAGCCGCTGAAAGGCGAACTTTCGGGCTGGTGGTCACGGCGGATCAATGATGAGCACCGCATGGTCTACCGCCTGACTGGCAGCGGTGAAGGCCAGCAACTAGAAATTCTCCAAATGCGTTTTCACTACCGATGACCCGCGACCAGATCTTCGAATTCTTCCGCCGCCTTGCCGAACTGAATCCCTCGCCCGAAACCGAGCTGGAGTTTGGCAACACTTATCAGTTGCTCATCGCCGTGGTGCTGTCAGCGCAGTCAACCGACGTTGGCGTCAACAAAGCAACGCGGGCGCTGTTTCGTGAGGTGAAGACGCCGCAGCAGATGGTTGAGCTCGGCGAAGAGGGGCTGAAGGAGCATATCAAGACCATCGGTCTGTTCAATACCAAGGCCAAGAACGTCATCGCCTTGTCGGAAATGCTGGTGCGCGATCACGGCGGCGAGGTTCCGGCGGACCGCGATCTGCTAACCACGCTGCCCGGCGTTGGCCGCAAGACCGCCAATGTCGTGATGAACAGCGCCTTCGGGGCCGAGACGTTTGCCGTCGACACCCACATCTTCCGCGTCGGCAATCGCACTGGCCTTGCCAAGGGTAAAACCGTGTTGGCAGTCGAAAAGGCGCTGGAGAAAAAAGTCCCCCAGCCCTTCCGCGTCGGCGCGCACCACTGGCTCATCCTGCACGGCCGCTACATCTGCAAAGCCCGCACGCCAGAATGCTGGCGCTGCCCGGTGGTCGACTTGTGCGCGTTCACGGCCAAGGTGCTGGTGCCGAAGAAGTAGGCCTACCGCCTACTGACCGGGATCCAAATTCAAGCCCTTGCGCCCATGCTCCGGCGTTTCGCTGGGCGCGTGAATCGGCTCGGCATCGGGATCACGCATCGGCTGCAACATGCCTTCCCACTTGGTGATTACCGCCGTCGCTACCGAATTGCCAAGGATGTTGGTCGCCGAGCGCCCCATATCAAGGAAGGTGTCGATCCCCATCAGCAGAGCCACGCCTTCGAGCGGCAAGCCAAATTGATTGAGCGTCGCGGCGATTACCACCAGACTGGCGCGCGGCACTCCGGCGATGCCTTTTGAACTGATCATCAGCGTTAACAGGATCGCGACTTGCTGCGTGACTCCCAGATGGATGCCGTAAGCTTGCGCGATGAAGATCGTCGCAAAGCTCATGTACATCATCGAGCCGTCGAGATTGAAGCTGTAACCCAGCGGCAGGACAAAGCCGGAAATCCGGCGCGGCACGCCAAACCGGTCGAGTTGTTCGAACAGCTTGGGCAGCGCCGCCTCGCTGCTGGCGGTAGAGAAGGTGATCATTGCCGGTTCGCGAATATAGCGGAGCAACGAAATCATCCGCCGCCCCAGGAACAAGCCGCCCACCGCGATCAACAACGTCCACAGCAGCGCCAGACCGAGGTAGAAATCGAGCAACAGCCGCCCATAGCCCCACAGCACTTCCAAGCCGTTAGCCGCAATCACACTACTGATCGCGCCAAACACCGCGAACGGGGCAAAGCGCATCACGTAGTCGGTCACCTGCAACATCACCTCGGCCAGCGCCTCGCAGCCGCGCACAATCACGGTGGCCCGCTCACGCAGTGCGCTGACCGCGACGCCGACGAAGATCGAAAAGACAAGAATTTGCAGGATCTTGTTCTCGCCCATCGCCTTGATCGCGCTCTCGGGGAAAATTTCGAGCACGAAATGGCGGAGAGAAAAATCGCCGATGGCGAGCTCGGCCGCAGGCTTTGCCGCGCTGGTCACGATGCCAAGGCCGGGCTGCAGCACGTTGACCAAAAACAGCCCGAGCGTAAGCGAGATCAGGCTGGCGATAACAAACCAGCCGACCGTCCGTCCACCTATCCGCCCCAGTGCAGCGCTATCGCCCATTCCCGCTATGCCGGTGACGATGGTCGCGAACACCAGCGGTGCGATGATCATCTTGATCAGGTGGAGGAAGACTTCGGACAGCAGCTTCAGCGTATCGGCGATGGTCGCGGCGGTGGGGTCGCCGACGGGGTAGCTGGCATGGATCACATAACCCGCCAACACGCCCAGCAGCATGCCGATCATGATGTAATATGTCAGCCGTTTCGCCATGATCCGATTGCCCCCGATGCGCGCTATTGGCGAGCGTAACAGGGGTGGCGGGATGGGGCAATCGGATCGCGGTTAAGCTTTCAATGCCGCCTCGGCCACCCGCTGGTAAATACGCGCCAGCACCTCAAGGTCGGCCACCGCAACCGCCTCGTCGCGTTTGTGCATGGTGGCGTTGCACAGGCCGAACTCAATCACCGGGCATAGCGCCTTCAGGAACCGCGCGTCGGATGTTCCGCCAGTGGTCGAGGGCTCCGTCACCAGCCCGGTCTCGGCCTCAATCGCCGCTGCCAGAGTCTGCGAAAACGCGCCCGGCGGAGTCAGGAAAGCCTCACCCGAGATCACCGCCCGCACAGTGCCCCCATGCCGCCCGGCGATTTCGCTGACCAGTTCAGTCAATGTCTCACCGGTGTGCAAATCATTGAACCGCACAGAAATCCGGGCCGAGGCCGTGGCCGGAATCACATTGGTCGCCGGATTGTCGATGGTAATCTGGGTAATCTCAAGGTTGGATGGCTGGAACCATTCGGTCCCCTCGTCCAGCACCAGCGCGTCCAGTTCGGCCAGCAGCGCCACCAGTCTCGGCGCGGGATTGTCGGCCAGATGCGGATAGCCGACATGGCCTTCGCGGCCCTCGACCTCCAGCCACATGTTGACCGATCCCCGGCGGCCGATCTTCATCATATCGCCGAGCCGGTTCACCGAAGTCGGCTCGCCCACCAGACACAGATCCGGTATCGCGCTCACGCCGCGCATATGCTCGATCAGCGCCACGGTGCCGTAAACCGCTGGCCCTTCCTCGTCGCCGGTAATAACAAAGCTGAGCGTTCCAGCGTCCGCTGGCACTTGCCCCGCCGCCACAACCATCGCGGCAATCGCGCCCTTCATATCGACCGCGCCACGCCCGTACAGCAGATCGCCTCCCCCAACTTGCGAACGCCGCTCCGGCAGGAACGGCGCAGAAGTCCAGCCCTCACCCGGCGGCACGACATCGAGATGCCCGGCAAACGCCAGATGCCTGCTCCCCGGCGGCCCCTTGCGGATCGCAAACAAGTTCTCCACCGGACCATGCGGCGCGGCGCCCGCCGTAAAACGGTGGACGTCAAACCCCAACGGCGTGAGCTGGCGCTCCAGGCAGTCAAACACCAGCCCGGCAGCAGGCGTAACGCTGGGGCAGGCGATCAGGGCGTCGGCGATTTCGGCAACATCAAGCATGGAGCGCGGCTTAGAGGCTTTGCAGGCGATTGGAAACCGCCAGAGTTTCGGCTATAGGTTGTCAATTACAACTCAATAAAGGCTACATATATGCCAAAGCTCGACCTCGCTGCGCTTCCTGTGAGCAATTCCACTGGCTACCCCGCGCCGTTCGATGCCGAAGTGCAGGGCCGTTGGCAGCGCCGCATCGCAAATGCCGGTGGGTTGACAGACTTTGGCGCGCGCCATGTCGTACTGAAACCCGGTGCGTGGTCATCGCAAAGGCACTGGCACAATGGCGAAGACGAAATGCTCGTCATGCTATCGGGCGAAGCAGTGCTGGTTGAGGATCCTGACACCGAAAATGGCGGCCGGTCCCTGTTGCGATCAGGCGACGTGTGCGTCTGGCCCAAGGGTTCGACCAACGGACACCATTTGATCAACGAATCTATGGAAGACTGCACTTTCGTGACCATTGGCGGCGGAACGTGCACCGGCGGCGGCTATTCTGACATCGACCTGAAGTTCAACGCTGAAGGCCAATATCTGCACAAGGACGGCACGCCGTATTAGGGTTGGTGCCCTAGCCGATCTCCCAGGTTTCCGCCTTGGCCGACACGGCCCATGATTGCAGCCACTCGTGGTCCCACATGGCGTCCATATAGGTGAGGGCAA